>JAZOBX010000026.1:0-2569 GCA_045596205.1 Eubacteriales bacterium
CACGATGCCAGGGCAACATTTCATGACAGCGAAGCTGTCATTTCCTGCCCGTGTCATCCTGAGCGAGCAAGGCGAGTCGAACTTTTGGGGCTTCGCCCCAAAAGCACGAGGTGAAACCGAGTGGGATCTCGGGCAAAGAGAAAGTGAACAGTGAAGAAACCCGCAAAAAGGATTTGCGGGTCGCTTGGATTCGGGTGTTACCCGAAACTAAGATGTCTCGCTAGCGAGGGCAACGAAGCTCTCCAAAACGCAACCATTCACTATAACTATATCCCCGAAGAGTAAGAAATGAAATCCGCCGCAGGCGGATGAAATCCGTTTTTAACGGGTGAAATCGCTATCGCAATGAAATCCATTTTCTCCACGCGGTGGAGAAAATGGATGAAAAAAGGAGAACAAACAATGGGTTTTGACAAATTCAAAACAGGCTCTGTGGCAATGGAGCTGCAACGGATGTACGAGTGTCTGAGCCGTTTGGAGCAGTACTCTGCCACCCTTTCTAATGCTACCAGAGTGTATCAGGCCAGTATGCAGGACGATGTGTCCGAAAGAGCGTTACAGCTGATTGCCGAATACGACGGCTATGTGAAAAAGATGCGGGAAATCTGCCGCAAAAGACTTTCCAAGCTGGAGCAGGGCTTGGGGCTTGCCAACCATATTGAAGGCAACCTGGCCGATAAATTAGGATCGTAAAGGAGACACGTCATGAACAATCACGATATTATGGTGCGCGCCGCCGCCGCTGACCAAGTGGTCAAAAAATATGCCCAGGATCTGGACACCTTCCGCCAAAACGCCTCCTCCACCGCCGACGAGCTTCTCTCCTCGGTACACGGTATTGAAAGAGGCTGGAGCGGGGATACTTATAACGCGTTCAGAAGCGAAATGGAACGGGAGCTGGGGAAGCTGGGAGCGTGTCTCTCGCAGGTGGGCAATTTGTCCGACGATCTCCACGAAATCTCCAGACAGTTTACCCTGATGATTCAAGCATTGCGTGAGGCGGGGGAATAAGATAGATGGCATCACAAGTGAAAGTCCCCGGCGAGCTGGACGCCTGGCAAGACAACGTGGGCGGTTCCTTCAGACGAATCACCCTTGAAGCCATTCAGGACGTCAATCGGGAAGCCGCACAGTTTTACCAAACCTACGAGGAAGCGGCAATGGCGCTTTCCAGAAGTTTTCAGTATTCTTCCATGGAAGGAGAGATCAGCAGTCTGACCGTGTCTGCTTGAGAGCACCGTGAAAGCCATAGATTTTACTTTAAACGAAATTGACATGGCACTAAACGGCTACCGTGAAGTGCCAAGAGATATGCAAGAGGTGGCAAGAGAAATCCGCGATGCGTTTGACGTGCTCTACGATAAGCTGATGAAAGCCATCGGGCAGACCATGGAAAGCATTGAACGGGCGCAAAAGGACAGAGCCTTAGTCAAAGAAGCCATTGCCACCACCGAAGCCGCCATTGAGACCCTCCAGGCCCAAGCCGACGCCCCTGCCCCCGAAGGACAGCAAAAGCCGCCGCCTCCAAAGGATCTGAGCAGAGCCAAGAGAAACGTGGTGCGACTGAAGGCCATCAAAAAGGAAATTGACAGCGCCATTAAACAACTGGAAACGCAGCTGTACCAACTAAAGCTGGAGCGGGATTACCTTGCTCAGGCTTACGGCCGCTTCAACAATACCTATCATTTTCAGCTGACCAACGTCAATAGCGTGGTCTGGTCTGCCAGTACCGCCGCAGGACACGCCCGCAATGCGATCCATACCCTCCGCGCAAGCTCTTCCTCCCACATGGAATGCGACAGCCCGTCATATCTGAAGCAAGCGGCGGAAAGCGTGGATGCCTATTCCCGCAGAATGGAGCAATCCACCTCGGGCCTGACACGCAGCACCGCTCGTTATGCGGAAGAGATGTCCGACAACGTGTCCCGCAACGCCACAAAGGCGGCCACTTCCCTGCGCCGCGATATGCTCCGCCAGGTGGAACAGACCCGTTCCCATGCAGGCCGCCTCCGCCAAGCCGCCAGCTACCTGGATTTGTACTTGGGTCAGGCAAGATAATCTCTTCCACCGTAGGTGGATTTCATCCCGCTTTGCGGGATTTCATCTGCCGAAGGCAGATTATTGCGATTCGGCGGCCGAACAAGCCGAATTGCGCAAGATACCGCCGAAGGCAGATTTCATCCGTCGCAGACGGATTTCATTCTTCGTTCTCGGAAGCGAGAACGAAGACTCGCTCAAAAACTATCTTTTTTCAAAGGTGACCGAGTCACAGCGAGACCTTGCTCCTCCCGTAAACCTTGCTCTTCACAAACAACGTAAGACACCGCCAATGGCGGTAGGTATCTCTGTTCTCCCTTCGGAGAACAGAGAGTGAAATCCTGCTTCGCAGGATGAAATCGCTATGCGATGAAATCCGTCTGCAACGGATGAAATCCATTTCCGCATTGGCGGAAATGGGAGATTGCTACTATGCGACCGAACACGCGTAGGGGAGGCGTTTCGCCTCCCGAATGATGTAAGACACCGCCAATGGCGAAGTCGGAGGCCAAGCGGTCTTAGGAAGACAAAT
>JAZOBX010000027.1:0-4101 GCA_045596205.1 Eubacteriales bacterium
ACCGCTTGCGGTATCTTGCGTCACTTGGCGTGTCCGCCCGCCAAGTAGCAATAATCGCTACGCAACGAAATCCGTCTGCGACGGATGAAATCCATTTTCGCATCTGCGAAAATGGATTTCATCCGTCGCAGACGGATTTCGTTGCGTAGCGATTATTGCTACTTGGCGGGCGGACACGCCAAGTGACGCAA
Source organism: Eubacteriales bacterium (assembly GCA_045596205.1). Classification (GTDB taxonomy): domain Bacteria; phylum Bacillota; class Clostridia; order Oscillospirales; family CAG-272; genus UBA1740. Next base: position 192 of record JAZOBX010000027.1, read on the forward strand.
GATACCGCAAGCGGTATGCATCCTGCTTTGCAGGATTTCATCCGGCGAAGCAGAGTGAAAAGTGAAGAGTGAAGAACTGAAAGTTTAAAGTTCGTTAGAGACCGAAAGACTGCGCAAGAGCACGGAAAGCAGGAAGAGAACGCAAAATCATGTCTTTGGAGACGCAGTAAGAAATGCGAACGTATCCCTCACAACCGAAGCTGTCGGAGGGGACAAGGAGCAGTTCGTAGTCTCTGGCTTTCAGGCAAAAGTCGGGGGCAGAGGGGATGGGAGACTGCATAAAGAGATAAAACGCGCCTTCGGGATAAACCACGGTAAAGCCGTATTCTGTAAGGGCGCGATAGAGAATATCTCTGTTTTCCCGATAGGCGTCGAGGGATGAGGTTTGCCCAAGGCAGAAGGGGATGACCTTCTGCATCAGCGAAGGGGCGCAAACAAACCCAAGGGCGCGGCCAGCCCCTGCAATGGCAGAAAAAACGTCTGCAAAATCAGGCATGGTGTTTGGCACCGCCACGTATCCTATACGCTCCCCCGGAAGCGACAGCGATTTGCTGAAGGAATAACACACCACCGTGGCGTCATACAGCGAGGGAATAAAGGGCACTTCTATATGATCGTAGACCAATTCGCGGTAGGGCTCGTCTGTAATCAGGTAAATCAGGTTGCCAAAACGGGCAGACGCCTCCCGCAAAACGCGACACACCTCCAGCAAAATCTCTTTTGAGAGCACCACTCCCGTGGGATTATTGGGGGTATTGAGAATGAGGGCTTTGGTGTGGGGGGTGAGGGCTTTTTCGAGAGCAGGGATGTCCACGGTGAAATGCAGAGGCTCTGCAGGGACGACTACCAGCTTTGCGCCTGCTTTTTCCACAAATACGCGGTATTCGGGAAAAAAGGGAGCGACCACCACAAACTCGTCTCCTTCCTCCGCCAAGGCATGGATGGTGGAGGTAAGAGAGGCGGCGGCGCCGCAGGTCATATAAATCCCCTTGGCGTCAATATCTGCACCGTAGGTGTCTCTGAGATGACGGGCAATGGCTTCTCTGGTATTCATGTCACCGGGGGCGGAGGTGTAGCCGTGGAGGTCGGTGGGAGAGGCGGTTTTCAGCAAAGTGGAAATCGCCTCTTCCACGCATGGGGGCGCGGGCACGCTGGGGTTGCCGAGACTGTAGTCAAAGACCTTGTCTGCGCCGATCTCACACGCCCGTTTTTTGCCGTATTCAAAGGTTTCACGAATCACCGAGCGGACCTCGCCCAGGTGCTTCATTTGCTTACTCACACTCATAGATTTACTCTTTTACGATATATTCTTTTTGGCCTTCTTCTTGTACTTCACCCATAACGGTGAGAGCAATCTGGTCAGGGGCAGGATTTTTGACGGTGAGATGATAGCCGTCTTCTTGCTTGTTCCAAGCCACGTAGACTTCCCCAAGGGGAGTGGGTACGGTGCCTTGCATTTGCTCAAACCAGCTAAAGCGAGGATTGACGGAAATGGCAGACATACCGTCGGCGGTGGGATTCACACCCAAAATGGCAGAGGACAGTTCATAGATGGGAGCAGAGCTCCATGCGTGGCATTCGCTTCTGGGCAGGTCGGGGCTTTCGCACCAGGTGGTACAATGGAGCGCCATCATATCCTGCCAGCCTTGGAACACGGAGGGAGCGTATTTATCGTAGAGTCCTGTTTTTTCAAGGGCACGGAACAGATAATGGTTCATGGAGAAGGTAGACTTACTGATGCTTTCGGTCATAGCTTTTTCCATCATATCTGCGGCTTCTTTGCCCTCAATTGCGCCTGCCAAAACTGCCCAAATTGCGGTTTGTTGGGCATAACCCCCCGTTTTGGGAGTGGTTAAATAGAGGCCACGGGCGGAGTCAAAGCAATGGGCGTTGACGGCGTCATTGGCTTTTTTGGCACGAATGCGATAGTCCTCGGCAAGACCTTTTTTGCCCAGCTTGTCGCAAAGCTCGGCAGTAGAGCGAAGGGCGGCAGAATAGAGCAGAGTATACATGGTAAGGGGCTCGGTGGTGCCACCGTCGGGCACGCCCGTGTGTCCCCATTCGGGCGCCCAGTCCACGAATGGCCAGTATACGGTAGTCCCCACCAGCCCTTCGGGGGTCAGAATGGCTTCAAAGCCAGAGAGCACCTTTTCGGCGGTGCCGATCATACTGCGCAGGAAGGGGATATCGTTTGTGTAGCGGATATATTCGCGGAGCATCATCACCCAGTACAGCGAAAAGGAGGGGATGACCTGCACCACGGTGGAGGGATAGTTGGCTTGGATCATGCCGTCGGGGAGCTGAGAGGAGCCCAGGTCAGACACGGATTTTCTGGGCAGACGGAAATCGCGGGTCATACGGAAGGTAAACAGCATTTGCAGGGCGCTGTCCATATCGTATTGCTGTTGCTCGTAGTAGGGGCAATCCACGTAGTTATCGTGGGCGCAGCAAAGTACGGTATGACGGCTGATGTCCCACATACGGTTAAAGGCTTCGCTGGAGGAAGTGACCTTGCCTTCTTCGCCCATGGGATAGTAGTAGGGGGAGAAGGTGAAGCTGTCTACGGTATAGGGGGCGTTGGCTTCCAGACGGATATAGCGGAAGGCGCGATAGTAAAAGGTGGTGAAGGTGAGGGTGCCGTCTTTACTAAAGCGGATTCTGTCTGCCAGACCGTCTCCGTAAGGGCCGCAGACAATGCCGTTCGGATCGTCGCGGAGACCTTTGGTCATGCGGTTGTCAAAAACCAGCGTTTTATCCAGCACCTTGCATTCCGCATAGGTCAGCTTGACCTCGGTACCTGCTTTGGCGGTCAGGGTAACGGTGACGTAGGCGGTCTCATACCTGCCCGCATCGTAGTCTTTGCCCTTTTCGTCTTCTTTTACCAGTATCATAGGCTTGGCAGGGGCAGGGGTCAGATTGGGAATGGGACGGGGGGTAAGGGGATAGAGCCCTCTTACGCCAAACTGGTTAAAGGCGCGCTGTTCGGGGGGCGCCTGGCGGTAAAGGACGGTGGGTACGTCCACGAAGGTATCTTCCCCCTCTACTTCTTCGGAAGGAGGCACAGAGGGGATAAAGCCGGGGTAGGAATACATTTTGCGGTTGGTAAACCGCTGAACCTTAAAGCTCTTGTCGGAGAGGAGATGGGTGACTTCTCCCGTAGGCGCAACTAAGTTGCCCTCCAGCCAAAGGGCGCATTTGCTTTCGCGGAATACGGAAATATAGTGACCTTCCGCCACGTGAAGCACGTCTACCCAAAGGGTATTTTCTCCCTCTTTGAGATAAGGGGTCACGTCCACAGTTTCATAAAAGCGTTGGTATCTGGTGCCGTGGCAAGGGCCTTCTACGGCAAAGTGGCCGTTGACATAGAGCTTATAGCGGCTGTCGGCAGAGAGACGGATACAAAGGGCGCTTCCCTTCTCTGCCGCAAAGGTTTTGGTAAAACGGTAGAGTGCGCACTCGTCACGCACTTCATTTACACGAATCCAGATGCTTTCCATAACAGACTCCTTTTTAATAGAAAATGGGTTAGTTTTGGCAGGCTTGGTGGGCGGCGGCACGCACCTTCACCAGGTCCTCGTCGGAGACGGGCTCGTCAAAGAGAGAATAGCCGTCCTCTGCGGCAGAAAGGCCTGTGAGGGTTTCCAGCCATACCAGCGACAGAAGATATCTGCCAATGCCAAGGGAGGCGTGGAAGGTATCTCTATGGATTTTCAGCCCTGCATCTACGCCCAGCTTCATGCCAAGACCCGAGGGGATGGTGCCGTCTGCCCCAATCTTTTGGGCGGCGTTGTCATAGGCGGCGGTAGCGGCAAGATACATATCCGTATGGGTGGCAAAGCCGTGGTCACGGAGACGGGCGCTGCCGTCTTCGTAGCCCCAGGTTTTCTGGATATACAGCTTGGCGTGGGGC
>JAZOBX010000028.1:0-5726 GCA_045596205.1 Eubacteriales bacterium
ACATGGCTACGATCCGACTTGGAAATTACGTAGCGATTGGACTCAATACCGCTCTGACCGTAGCCGTGTCGGTGTGGGGGATTCTGAACGTGAAAAAATATAGAGAGATGTACTATCTCATTGATTTTGAAAAGCTGCAATGGTATCAGGAGCTTTTGAAAAAGCCCTACGATATCTCGCCGTTTTGGTTTAATGCGGGATTTTTCGTATTCGGCATTGCCATCTTTACCGCTGTGCTTTGCATTTTGAACCTTGTATTCAAGGTTGCCGTGATGCGCGGCGAGCGTAAGCTCCTTCAGGAGGTGCAAAAATGAACAGGAATCTTCTCAAAAAAGACCGTATGCGTTTTGTGAAAAACAAAGCCTCCGCAAACCTTGCCTATCTTGCCATTGTGTTTAATGTGCTGTATTTTATCAGCATTTATTCCTCGGACGTCGGCAACTACTATTATTCCATTATGATAGGCGTGTCCGTCGTCTATAACCTTCTGTTCTTGCTCTCCACTTTCCTTTCCTCTGAAGGGCTTAAAAGATATAAGCTGTCTTATGCCATAGTGATTACCGTTGTAGGCGCATTGCAGCTGGTCCGTATCTTCGGCTTTCCCATGGGGGCGATCAATGAGGTAACGAGCGACGGTGGAAGAGTGATGGAAATCGGGCAGTTTATCTATACCGTGGCCATGCTCTGCCTGTCTGCGGCGGCAGCTGTTGCCTCCGGTGTCATCGGCATCGTGCGCACAAAAGCCCTTGAAAAATACAACCAATCACTGTCTCATCACGAAGCTTGAAAGAAAATGTAAAATAGATACAGTTTCGCCGTTATTCTACAAAAACGGCATTGTATAGCTGACGGAAAACATAAGAAAGGTATGGGTTATTATGGCTTACTTAAGCTTGAAAAACCTTAACAAAATATACGACAACAACGTGCAGGCGGTCTTCGACTTTAATCTTGACGTTGAGGACGGCGAGCTGATCGTTCTTGTGGGCCCCTCGGGTTGCGGCAAATCCACCACCCTGCGCATGGTGGCAGGGCTTGAGGACATTACCTCGGGCAGTCTTGTCATTGACGGCAGAGACGTGACCCAAATGCCCGCCAAGGACAGAGACATCGCCATGGTATTCCAGAACTATGCGCTCTACGCCCACATGACCGTATACGAGAATATGGCGTTTTCCCTGACTTTGCGCAAGGAAAATCCTTTGCTCATCCACGAAAAAGTAATGGCCGCCGCAGAAATACTGGGCCTGACCGACCAGCTGAACAAGAAACCCAAGCAGCTCTCGGGTGGGCAGAGACAGAGAGTGGCAATGGGCAGAGCCATCGTCAGAAAGCCCAAGGTGTTCCTCTTTGACGAGCCTCTCTCTAACCTTGACGCCAAGCTCAGAGGCGCGACCAGACGTGAGATCCTGCTTCTCCACAAGAGACTGGGCGCCACTATGCTCTATGTGACCCACGACCAGACCGAGGCGCTGACGCTGGCTGACAGAATCGTTTGTATGTCCATGGGATACGTACAGCAGGTGGGTACTCCCCTGGAGCTGTACGATCATCCCGCCAATATTTTCGTTGCTTCGTTTATAGGACTGCCTCCTATGAATTTCTTTGATGCCACGGTGCGCGAGGGATATTTAGAGCTTGACTTGGGTATTCGGGTATCTCTTGATGCCGAGGAAACGGACAGACTTTCAGACTATAAAGGCAAAACCATCACACTGGGCGTGCGTCCTGAAAACATACAGCTGGGCTCTGATGCGACTGTCACCGTGTCCACCTGCGAAAATCTCGGCGCCAACACGCTTATTCACGGCGCTCTTGCCGGTCATACGGTCACAGCCAAGCTCCGTGAGTGGTGTACCTACGCCAAGGGCGATACAGTCAGCGTCAGCTTTGGCAAAAAGCACTTCTTTGATAAAGAAACGACCAATGCGATAAGGAGGGGTGAATAATGGGTAAAAAAATCGCAGGCAAAATTCTTGCGGCGCTGAAAGAGGCTGTACGCCGCTTCTTCGCATTTCTCAAGAAAAAACCCGACAGTATTCCGATTGCGGCCCTTGCCGTATCCTTCCTTCTGTATTCTCTGAATCTGACGGCTGTCTCCAATACCACCGCTAAGATCTACGGCGCGCATATGGGGCTTTGCTCCTTTGTGTCCATGCTGTTTATGATCCTTTCTTTCGTTTGTCTGCTGGGGGCGTATCCCAAAAGACAAAAGCCCAAATGGGCGATGATTGTTCTTGCAACGGTGCTGTATCTTGGCGTGATATTTGCAGATATCCTTTATTACATCAGAATAGAAACGGCGCTTACAAGACCTGTGGATCCCATTACGATCACCGAGTCTACCATGTACATCTGGGAGGCGCAAAACCTTATGATCGCGCATATCGTCAGTGTGGCCGTCACTGTTGCGCTGATGTATCTTGAGCCTCTCTTTGCCAAGCTTCTGAAGAAGATCAAGACCTCTGTTGAGGTGGAGACAAATGAGGTTGCGGCAATCGAGCTTTCCGAGGATTAAACAGAAATGGAATTTTACTGTCAGAGACGCATCGCCGTTTTTGACAGGCAAAAGGAAACAAAATGGCAAAAAAACATAAAAACCCCCCTTCAAAACCTTCCGCTGACAAGGATACGCGTCCTTATGAGTTAAAAACCGATGCGGTAGACCGACTGGTCAATGCGGACAAAAAGACCTATCCCAAGCTCACCCTTGAAAACGATCCGCGGCGGGCATACAGACGGGACCTTATAGACCGCATCCCCTCGTGGGTAAAGGCGTTGTTTATCAAGTTCTGGTTTAACGGCGCCGTCTGCTTCTTTATATTCTGGGGGCTGGGCATTCTGGTCAGCAATATGGAAAACATGATCATCATCCTGGCGATTGTGCTTGGTATGGTGACCGATATCCTTGTCAACAACATTTTCCGATTCTGCGCAGTCACAGAGGGGGCAAACGACAAATGGATGATGTTCCCAAAGAAGAGATATTTCAGCTTCTTTTTGAACATACTCTACGCCTTTGCCCTTCTGCTTGCCGTGATCTGGCTCTATAACGTGATCAACGGCATTGCCAATCAGATGGCTGGAACGGAATCAATGGTCTATCTTGGGGTAGAGCCCATTCTTTTCGGCCTGTTCTATATGGCAACAGACCTGCTGTGTATCGCAGTCAAAAATTTCGCCGGCAAAATCGTGGCGGATGCAAAACAGAAAAACGGAGTGAAATAATATGCTGAATGTGCTGTTCGTATCCTCAGTGTCTGCCGCCTTTGAATGGCAAAACGATCTGCCCTACTATACCGAAAAGGAATACACGGTATACCTTGACGGCAGAGCCGTATACCATGGAAATACAAACGTTTTTTCCCTATTCGGTCTTACCCCCAACACGAAATATACCTTAACCACCGATCTTTCCCCTGAGGAAACCGTCTTTTTGACAAAGGACGAGTCTGTGGCAGTATCGGTGCTTGACTTTGGCGCAAAGGGAGACGGTGTCACCGACGATACCGTTTCGCTTCAAACCGCTATCAACTGTTTGCCCCGCGGCGGGCGTCTCGTATTCCCCAAGGGCATATATCTCACAGCCCCCATTTGTCTCAAAAGCCACACGACTTTGGAGCTAAAAGAAGGGGCAACCCTGCTTGGCATTCCCGATAAGTCAAAATATCCTGTCATTCCCGGTGAGATTCCTAACCTCAACGGTGGCGAGACCGTGCATTTCGGTGCCTGGGAGGGCAATGCCGTCCCCATGCATCAGGCGCTGGTTTTTGCCGAGTATGCCGAGGACATTACCGTCATTGGCCCCGGGCAGGTTGACGGAAACGCCGAGGCGGCGGGCTGGTGGATCGACGTAAAGAAATATCCCATCGGCAGACCGAGACTCTTCTTCTTTAACCGTTGCGAAGAGATTCACGTCCACGGGATCATGGCGGCCAATTCCGCCTCCTGGCAGTTCCATCCCTACTTCTCCCGAAACGTGGATTTTGTAGATATAGAAATACACGCCCCCAAGGACAGCCCCAACACCGACGCCATCGACCCCGAGGCGTGTGACGGCGTCAATATCATCGGATGCCGCTTTTCGGTGGGAGACGACTGTATTGCCATCAAGTCGGGCAAAATTGAAATCGGCAGACGCTTCAGACAGCCTGCCAACCGCCATACCGTCCGCAACTGTCTGATGCAGTTTGGCCACGGCGCCGTCACACTTGGCAGCGAGATGGCAGGAGGGGTGACCAATCTTACCGTCAACCGTTGCGTGTTCAGGCAGACCGACAGAGGTCTGCGTATCAAAACCCGTCGGGGCAGAGGTAAGGACGCTGTCATCGACGGCGTGGTATTTGAAAACATTCGGATGGAGGGTGTCATTACCCCCATCGTGATCAATATGTGGTATAACTGTTGCGACCCCGATCGCCACAGCGAATACGTCTGGTCCAGAGAGCATCTCCCCGTAGACGAAAGAACGCCTTACCTTGGTAGCTTCACGTTCAGAAATATGCAATGCCTTGACTGTGAGGCGGCGGCTTGCTATTGCGACGGCTTGCCAGAACGCCCCATCGGAAGCATTACGGTGGAGAACGTCAGCTTTACCTACTCTCCCACAGCCAAGCCCGCCAAACCCGCCATGCGCGAGTTTATGGAGGAGTATCTCAAGGTGGGAATGTATTTTGACAACGTAAAACGCCTTGTGATCCGAGGCGTTAGCGTAGAGGGCGCCCAAGGCGATGCGCTGATTACCAATCATATCGGAGAGCTGGCGCTTTCAGACAATCACTTTTGCTGATACGCACCATCCGTGCGGAGGAACAAATATGTATGAAAAGATAGATGCCTATATAGACCGTCTGATTAAAGACTCCTCCCCCGATGCGCCGATATGGAATATTGAAAGCATACGGCAAGGGAAGAAGCCCGCTTGGAACTACATAGACGGCTGTATGATCACGGCTCTGATAGAAATATCCGCCATCAAAAACGATGAGAGATATTTTGACTTTGCCGAGCGGTTTATCAACTATTATATTGGTGAAGACGGCTCTATTCTCGGCTACGACAAAGAAAAATACAATCTTGACGATATCAACGAAGGCAGAGTGCTTTTTGCGCTCTACGAAAAGACGGGAAAGGAAAAATACCGTCTTGCCATTCTGAAGCAAAAAGAGCATCTTGACACCCAACCCCGAACAGAGCTGGGCAGCTTCTGGCATAAACTGATCTATCCCCACCAGGTGTGGCTGGACGGCATTTATATGGCGCAGGTGTTTTCCGCAAAGTATGCCAAAGCCTACGGCAACAAAGACTATTCTGACGTCATAAAGCAGATCAAAAACGTCAAACGGTATATGCAGGATCCCGAAACGGGCCTTTATTATCACGGCTTTGACTGTACGCGCTCAATTTTCTGGGCGGATAAGACCACAGGCCTTTCCAAGAATTTCTGGCTCAGGTCTATCGGCTGGTTTGCCGTTGCCCTTGTGGATATTATCGAAATACTGGGTAGCGAATGTGACGGCGAAATCGTCCGTATCTTTGCAGACCTGATGCAAAGCATATTGCGTTTCCGCGATGCAGACAGCGGTATGTATTACCAGGTTGTCAATTTCCCAAAGAGGGAAGGCAATTACCTTGAAACCAGCGGCTCCAGCATGATTGCCTATGCGATGATGAAGGGGGCAAGGCTGGGTGTGATTGACGAGAGTTTTGCCACATACGGCAAAGAA
>JAZOBX010000029.1:0-6397 GCA_045596205.1 Eubacteriales bacterium
GCGTGGTTTTCGTTATACAAAAAGAGGCTGTCGCAAATTTGCGACAGCCCTTTTAGGTTTGCCTGTTTTTAAAAAACGGACAAATGTGAATTTTAATTAGTGGGTTCGTCGGAAACGATCTTGTTGATGATCACAAAACCGTTGACGGTATCATAAGTGAATACATCCCAGTATCTGCCATAGCCTGTAGGCACGTAGAGAGTGTAGAGCAATTCTGCGCCTACGTAGATCTTCACGGTTGCACCGGAGTTTTGCAGCTCGCTGGTGCTGTTGTAGGTCCAGTTCTTGATGTAGTAATGATACTTAGTGCTTTCATTCACAGAGGTCACGGTAATGGTTTCGGGACCGTAGGAGGAGGTATCGTCAAGGTCAAGATTTGCGCCTGCGCCGCTGGGAGCTTTGTTGTTATACATAATGTGGTAGCGGTTACCAATCAAGAGGTGAGAGTCAAGGTCTCTGGGAGTAGAGCCCCAAGTCACAACGATACGGAGAGAGTCAACCGCCATGTTCACGCTGTTGATCACGCCGCCGTCCTGGCCGGAAATGGTAGAGCCGGGCAGGATCTTGATGGCAAAGCTGCCGTTACCGTAAATCTCGTCTTCGTTGGTGATGCCTGTGCGGTTATCAACCACTTGGACGGTGTAGTTCCCTGCGGGAAGACCTGTCAGGCTGTATGCGCCGCCCGCACCTGTGGTAAGGGTGTAGAGGACTTCGCCCGTGGTGTTGCCCACGCCTGCTCTTACGTAGAGAGTGAGCCCTACGATACCGTAACCGGTTCTGCTGTCGATCACCTTACCGCTGGCGTTACCTGTGGTCACACCGGAAGAAGGTTGGTTGATCATTTCCAGCATCATGTTGTAGACGGTGGTCTGGTTGTAATGCACGGTCACGATTTGTTCAAGAGGCAGATAACCGTCCTTGGTGATGGTCATGCGGTAAGTGCCTTCGGTCAGGTTGTAGAAGTAGTAGTAACCGCTGGAGTCGGTGGTAGTGGTATAGGTCAGGACGTTGGTGCTGCTGATTCTTTCAATCACAACGGTTGCGCCGCTGAGAGCCACGTTGTTGGTAGCATTGTTGTCGGTATCTGCGCGGGTGACTTTACCTTGGAGATTGTTGGAAACCTCTCTGTCGATGACGAGGACCTGGTCCTTGTCGTCATCCAGCACGAGAGTGAAGGAAACGGTGATGTAGCCGCTCTTCACCACACTCACACGGTACTCACCTGCGGTCACGTCGGTGAAGTGGAACTTACCTTGCGCGTCGGTGGTGATTTCGTGGATATGGTCTGCGTTGGAGAGGGTGATCACAGCGCCGGACAGCAGGGTATTGTTGCTGTTGTCAAGGTCGGTGTCGGAAACGATGACCTTACCGCTGTAGTCGTAGACTTCTCTGACGTAGTTGCCGTTGAGAGGATACTTCACGCCGTCGATTTCCACTTCAATGCCGTCGCCGATGGCAAAGCCGTCTGCGCCGAAGTGGATGCCGTCAACGGTAGCGTTCTTGGTCATGATACCGGTTTCGGGATCAAAGTGATAGATCTGGTACTGAATGATGCGGTAGCCGGTCACTACGCGGTTGTTTTCCACATAGTAGGTATTTTCGCCGACAGTCACGAATTCTTCGTGGATCACACGGTCTACCCATACGCCGTTACTACCAAAGTCATACACCACGCCGTCAATGATAAAGTAGTTCTTGGTGATGTAGTTGTTGACAACGTAGTAGGTATTGCCGCCCACTTCCACAAATTCATTGTGGTAGTTGCAGTCCACCTTGGCGCCGTCTTCACCGAAGTCGCAGATCTGATCTTCAATAATGTAGAGGTTGGTCACGTAGTAGTTGTTGACGATGTAGTAGGTCTTGCCCTCAAATACCACGTATTCGCGGTCAAATTCACGGTCAACCTTCACACCGTCTGCGCCAAAGTCGTAGACCTTGCCGTCGATGATGTAGATGTCTTTAACAATGTAGTTGTTGACGATGTAGTAAGTGTTGCCGCCCACTTCCACGAATTCTTTATCAAATTCGCGGTCTACCTTCACGCCGTCTTCGCCAAAGTCATAGGCCTTGCCGTCGATGATGTAGACGTTTTTCACAATGTAGTTATCAACAACGTAGTAGGTATCTCCGCCCACAACCACAAATTCTTGGTTGAACTCACGGTCTACCTTCACGCCGTCTGCGCCAAAGTCATAGACCTTGCCGTCGATGATGTAGACGTCTTTTACGATTTCATTGTTGACAACGTAGTAGGTATTGCCGCCTACTTCCACGAATTCTTTGTCGAATACGCGGTCGGCCTTTGCGCCGTCTTCGCCAAAGTCGTAGGCTTTGCCGTCGATGATGTAGATATTCTTGATAATGATGTTGTTGACGATGTAGTAGGTCTTGCCTTCAAATTCTACGAACTCTTCGTTAAAGGTGCGGTCAACCATCGCGCCGTCTTCACCGAAGTCGTATGCCTTGTCTTCGATGATGTAGATGTTTTTGACAATGTAGTTGTTGACAATGTAGTAGGTCTTGCCTTCTACTTCCACAAACTCTTTGTCAAAGCTGCGGTCGGTCAGAACACCGTCTTCGCCAAAGTCATAGGCTTTGCCGTCGATGATGTAGACGTTTTTCACGATGATGTTGTTGACGATATAGTAGGTCTTGCCGCCCACAGTCACGAATTCTTCGTTAATGGGAGCATTGACCAGAACGCCGTCTTCACCGAAATCGTAGGCCTTTTCGCCGATGATGTATACGTTTTTGACAATGTAGTTATTGACGATGTAGTAGGTCTTGCCTTCTACTTCTACAAACTCTTCGTTAATTTCGCGGTTGTTCAGCTTACCGGTGATGCCGAAATCGTAAGCTTTTTCGTCAATGATTTGGATATGTTTTACAATGTAGTTATTCACAGTGTAGTAAGTTGCGCCGTCCGCTTCCACAAATTCTTCATGGAAGACGCGGTCGGTCAGCTTGCCGTCTTCACCAAAGTCGTACGCACGGCCTTTGATGATCTGCACGTTTTTCACAACGCGGTTGTGCTTGGCATAGTAGGTGTCTTCGCCCACTTCCACAAATTCGTTATGGAATTCGTTTTCCACCAGCTTGCCGTCTTCACCGAAGTCATACACCTCGCCGTCAATGACGTAGAGATTTTCCACGGTGTAGTTGTCAACGATATAGTAGCGGTCGCCGTCCAGCTCAAAGAACTGCTCGTTTGCCACCATATAGCCTTCTTCGCCAAAGGTGTAGCCGTCCACTTCGGCATTGCTGGACATCACGCCGGTTTCTTCGTCAAAATGGTATACGCGTTTTTCAATCACCTTCATACCCTTTGCCAGTTTACCGTTGGTGACGTGGTAGGTGTCGCCTTCGTGTTCTACAAAACCGTCAGGCCAGAACATGGGGTTTTCGTTGGGGTCGCCCACGGACACGCCGCCGCAGGAAGCCAGCGTCATGACCAAGATGCAGAGCATTGCCACCATCAGCAAAACACCAAATGCTTTTTTGACGGAATTCTGTTTTTGTGTCAACATTGTCATTCTCCTTATTATATTTATTTTTGTTTTTTTAGAAATTTAGTCACAATTTCGCAACAGTTTCATTGTAGCACTTCCATCATTAATTGTCAATACTTACTAAAAAAATATAATATATAACAAAGTTCATAATTAATATTATACAATATGCCCAAACCCACCGCAAAACCGTAAAAGAATGAAGCGGCAAGGGGAAGGGAATACTGCCACCATCGGCTTTTCTGCCTTTGTAAAAGCAAAGGACAAATTCACCAAAAGAAAGGAGAAAAAACGCAAAAAATACGGTCTTCTTGACAAATGGCAAAATAAACTGTATAATCATATATTGTCAGTAAGACTTTTTTTGCGAGGTAGCTATGCCCATCCCAAAAACAAAAGACTTACTGGACACCAACCGCACGATTCTCTCCGATGCTTTTTTAGAGACCGAATATCCCTGGGAGATTTTACCCCATCTTCGCCGCCTTGTGACAGAGAAGGGCAAAACCCTGCCCCAAGACCAATACCGCACGCCTACGGAGGGCGTATGGATTCATCATACCGCCACCGTCTCTCCCACCGCCCACATTGCCCCTCCCGCCATTATATGCGAGGGGGCAGAGATTCGCCACGGCGCTTTTTTGCGCGGCAGTACGGTGGTAGGCAAGGGAGCGGTGGTGGGCAATTCCACGGAGCTGAAAAACGCCGTTTTGTTTGACCTGGCGCAGGTGCCTCACTACAATTACGTAGGCGACGGCATTTTAGGCTACAAGGCCCACATGGGCGCAGGCGCCATTGCCTCCAACCTGAAAAGCGACAAATCCCCCGTCTCCGTCAAAGGAGAGGGAGAGACCCTCTCCACGTCCATGACCAAATGCAGCGCTGTTTTGGGAGACGGCGCAGAGGTGGGTTGCGGATGCGTGCTTTGCCCGGGTACTATAGTGGGGCGGGGCAGCAGAATATATCCCCTCTCCCTTGTCCGCGGTGTCATCCCCCCAAAGGTCATTTATAAATCAAAAAATGAAGTTGTAAGAATTGAGGAAAACATATGAACAGAGAGCGCATCCTGTCCCAATTTGCCATTACAGGCAAATATCTTTCCTGCGAGCCCTACGGAGAAGGGCATATCAATATCACGGAGCTGATCACCGTGGAAGAAAACGGCGAGCAGGTCCGCTATATTCTGCAAAGGATGCACCCCACCGCCTTTCCCGACATCCCCAGCCTGATGGATAATATCAACAGAGTCACGCTCTTTTTGTCAGAAAAGCTGAAAAACAGAGGAAAAGACCCCATGCGCGGCACCCTGAAAATGGTGCCCACCAAATCGGGCCACACCTATTATTTTGACGGCGAGCATTACTACCGCCTTGCCCACTACATTGAAAACTCCGTGGTCTACCAGCAGGTAGAAGAGCCCTGGCAGTTTGAGGAGTGCGGCTATGCCTTCGGTAAATTTGCCAGACTGCTGGAAGAATTTGACGCCAAAAGTCTCTTTGAGACCATTCCCCAATTCCACGATACCGAAAACCGCTTTGCCAACCTGATGAAAGCCATTTTGCAAAACAAGGCGGGCAGAGTGCATCTGGTGGAAAAAGAGATTCAGTTTGCCATGGAAAACGCGTCTCTCGCCTCCTATCTCACCTCCCGCCTCCGCTCGGGAGAACTGCCTGTGAAGGTAACCCACAACGATACCAAGCTCAACAACGTACTTTTTGACCGAAACACAGGCAAGAGCCTGGCGGTGGTCGACCTGGACACCGTCATGGCAGGCAGTATCTGCTTTGACTTTGGCGACGCCATCCGCTACGGCTGTAACACCGCCGCAGAGGACGAAACCGACCTTTCCAAGGTGCATTTTTCCATGCCCCTCTTCCGCGCCTTCACCAAGGGCTATCTCCACGGCCTCGGCACCCACGTGACCCAATCGGAACTGGACGCCCTTGCCACCTCCGCCCTGGTGCTGACCTACGAATGCGGTATGCGCTTTCTGACCGACTATTTAGACGGCGACGTCTATTTCCACACCTCCCGCGAGCACCACAACCTGGACCGTTGCCGCACCCAGTTCGCCCTTGTGGCAGAAATGAAAGAGCATCTGGACGAAATGAAGCAGGCGGTCAAAGAGCTGGTCTACGTCAAGCCAAATGCTACCCTGAGCTGACGCATTCAGGCACAACCGCAAAAAAAGAAGGTATAGAATTTTTGCTCTATGCCTTCTTTTTGTACACAAAAAAACAGGCTTGCCCGAAGGCAAGCCTGCCACTGTCAAAATCGACAATACAAATTATGTGTTTTTGAAAAACAATAACAGACACTAATACACTACTAATTTTGTGTTCATTTTTTCTGCCACATTTTTTACATCTTTATAGGTCAGATAGCCAATGAATTTCGTTTCTTCCTTTTCATTTACGATATAGGTCATGCAAACGCATCTAGGATAAGTAAAGGAAAATAGCATGAGCCAGCCTTTAAGGGAATTTAGCCTATGATACTCAATTTTGGCGACACAATCAAAAGGCAGTTTTATCAATGTTTCTCCATGAAAATGATCCAAAAATGATATTTCCAATTCGGTTTCTTTTAACAAAAGATAATGGTTTTTCCGTTGACACAGCTTCCAATTTATGAGTGTTACGACGACAAAGCCAATTAAAAGTCCCAATAATAGAATCGTCAGATCGGTTTCTATGGACAATATGTTAGCTATGATTGCCGCAACAATCATAGGGACAAAAATTATTCCCGATAGAATCATAGAAGGTGCAAATTGTTTTTCTTCAAGATAATACATCAATTTTACCAAACAAAGTGTATCAGGATTTAGGATAAAGGCCGAGATAGTCGGCGATTTCGTCGGGGGAGACGGAGCCGTCGGCAATTTT
>JAZOBX010000030.1:0-1780 GCA_045596205.1 Eubacteriales bacterium
GGCATACACTACGACGGTGTGTCTGTCAAGGACAGCACCTCCCCCACAGGAGATGCGGAAATCCATTCGGCAGAGCTGACCCGCGACCAAAATGAAATGAGCTACGGCGTCTATCAGGATATGGCGGCTCTCCAGACCCCGCCCCGCCTGATGATGCCCCACAGCGGCAGTGTGTCAACCTCCTGGATCACCCACGAGGGCGCCACCTCCTCTACCGCCAACGTCACCGCCTATTACAGCGCCTTCCTGCGCTCGTCAAAAGAGGCGTACGCCTACCATCCCCACACGGGCAACCTGGCAAGCGAGGGGGCGAAGGCCTTTGATCTCTGCGCTCTCTCCACCCGTATCCGTACCGACGCCACCACCTCGGAGGCCTATTTCAGCTACGTATTCGGCTCGGCTTGTCCTGAGATGATTGAGGGGGAATATTTGTCGGATGCCGCTTACGGCAACTATGACGTGATGTTTGCCCTGGTGCGCTATATTTCCCGTACGGACGAGTATGCCTCCATGGACCTGGGCGGTACTTCTCTTAACTCCGTCAGCATGGGCGGTAAGCAAATCATCTACGGAGACTTGTCCGCCACCCCCGTGGACGTCTACGAAAACGGAAAAATCGTCTTTACCTACGCCGCACTTACCCGAAGTGCCAAAGCATGGCTCACCGCCCTTACAGTGGGCTTGCCCGTGCTTGCATCAGCGCTTGTGGGTGTGGCTATATACTTGCGCCGTCGGCGCTGAAAGGAGAACGGCATTTGAACAGACAAAAGAAAATCGCCCTGTGGCTGCTTGGCATAGCCGCTATTTTGCTGGCGCTGTATTTTGCGGTGCTTTCTCCTTTGCTCAAAAACCTGCAGGAGGGAGAACCCACTCCGCCCCTTGACCTTCTGGAAGGGGAAGGGTACTACCGAAACGGCAATACCGTGTTTTATGACAGAGGCGTCATCTACCCCACCCTGACCTACGGGGATATGTTCCGCGTGGTGGTGCATAACACGGAAGGGGAAGAATATCTCTTTTACCACCACGTCTCCTACGGCAGTAACTATTTTTACATGGGGCAATACGAGGGCGAAAGCTACGATGATGGCGGTGTGCCCACCTTCTATCATCCCCAAATCACCGACAGCTTCAGCGGCTTTGACTATACCACGCTCTACGACGGCAAAAGCAAAATTCCCGCCATGCTGACCGCCGTTGGCAACGTGCTGTTTTCGGAGAGGGTATATATCATGCCCGAAGGCACCTCTCCCGAAGAAAAAGAAGCGGCGCTCCACCGCTACGCCCTTGGGGAGCAGGACAACGCCCCCTGGATTGAGGTCACGCCCTTTCTCCGCGACGACAACGGCAACCTGCTCTATACCGCCCCCACGGAGGGGGAAGCCAAGCTCTACTGTTACAATCCCGCCGATCAGAAATATTACGATACCGACGGCGTGGAAAAAACCGAAAACGGATATACCTACGATAAAGACTATCTTTATAAAGGCGATACCAAACTGCTGACCCCCGTCTCCGACGAAACGGATGCCAAGCGGCTATACGTGGGCAGAGACCTGCCCTCAGGCGACGGCTACTACGTCCGCCTGGCAGGCAGAGACGTGGTATACGTGGTAGGCTCGGTAAAAACCGAGCTGGCAAACATTGACCTTGCCAATTTGGTGGAAAAAGATTTGTCTTACTACGTAGAGCCCAATTTGCTGGTGCTCCCGAATACCCTCTACGATCCTTTCTACACCCCTAATCTCGGTATGTTTACGGGTGTGGAAAAAACCGACGG
>JAZOBX010000031.1:0-1618 GCA_045596205.1 Eubacteriales bacterium
AATTTAACAAAAGCAAAGCGTGATGTCCTTTGGGCATCACGCTTTTTTATTCTATGATGAGGAAAATTAATAAAACAATGATAAATCTATTCTTTTGTATATAGGACAAACGCAAATGGGGTCTCTTATATGATGGAAATGCAGATCCTTATTGATAAAAATGGAGTTTTCAATAAAATAAATGATTGCCCAACTTCCAAAAAAGAAGTTGGGCAAAGTTTTTTGAGATTAAAATCTTCTGTCTCTTTCATCAGAGGAGTCTCTGTCATCTTTGCGGTCAAAATCGCTAAAGCCTTCCTCGGCTTCTCTTGCGGCTCTTTCTTCTGCTTCGCGACGGGCTCTCTCTTCCGCTTCTTTTGCGGCTTTTTCATTTTCTTTTTGGCTTTGGCGTTCTTTTTCTTTCGCCATTTCCACCAAATCCTCAATGGTTGCATTTTCGTCCATGAGGGCTTTGAACTGCTCGCCGTCCATGACTTCATACTGAAGGAGGTATTCGGCAATCAAATGCAGTTTATCAATGTTTTGAGACAAAATTTCGTCGGCTTTCTTTCTTGCGCCGTCGATAATTGCTTTGATTTCGTGGTCAATCTTAGCGGCGGTCTCCTCGGAGTATTCTTTCCCGGAAGAGAAATCTCTGCCAAGGAATACCTCATCACCACTGTGCTGACCTGCAAGGCATACGGTACCGAGTTCATCGCTCATGCCGTAGACGGTAATCATTCGTCTGGCTACACTTGTAGCTTGACGGATATCACCAGAAGCGCCACCCGTATAGTCACCGAAAATCAACTGTTCTGCGGAACGGCCACCCATGGAAACGGTGATATCGTTGATCATGTCAGAACGGAAATCATAGGATTTATCGGTTTGAGGAGGCATAAGAGTATAGCCGCCCACGCCTTTGTTGGTGGGGATAATGGAAATTCGGGTAACAGGGTCCGTGCCTGGAAGCATATGGCACACGATTGCGTGGCCTGCTTCGTGGTAAGCGGTGAGCTTGTTGTCCTTTTCCAAAACGACCTTCTTTTTCTTTTCAGTACCAACAATGACTTTAAGTGTGGCTTCTTCCACCTCGGGCATACCAATAAGGGATTTGCCCCTTCTGGCTGCAAGCAAGGCGGCTTCGTTTAAGAGATTTGCCAAGTCTGCGCCTGTAAAACCAACGGTGGTTTGAGCAACCTTGTGAAGGTCTACACTTGCTTCAAGAGGTTTATTTCTCACGTGAACGCGGAGAATTTCTTCTCTGCCCTTAAGATCGGGATAGTTTACAGTAATCTGGCGATCAAAACGACCGGGACGGAGCAGAGCAGGATCAAGAATATCAGGGCGGTTGGTGGCTGCCATAACGATGACGCCTTCCTGGTTGCCGAAACCGTCCATTTCGACCAGCAACTGGTTGAGGGTTTGTTCTCTTTCGTCGTGACCGCCGCCAAGACCTGCGCCTCTGTGACGGCCTACAGCATCAATTTCATCAATAAAAATGATGGATGCGGGGCTTCTTCTTGCTGTGGCAAACAAATCACGCACACGGGAAGCACCTACGCCAACGTACATTTCCACAAAGTCAGAACCGGAAATAGAATAGAAAGGCACGCCCGCTTCGCCTGCAACGGCTTTT
>JAZOBX010000032.1:0-3496 GCA_045596205.1 Eubacteriales bacterium
ACAGAAAGGATATCATCATGACAAAAATTGACGTTTTTTCCGGCTTTTTAGGAGCAGGAAAAACCACTCTCATTAAAAAATTGATTACAGAAGCCTACAAAGGCGAAAAACTGGTTCTGATTGAAAACGAATTCGGTGAAATCGGTATTGACGGCGGCTTCCTTCAAGATGCAGGCATTGAGATCACCGAAATGAACTCAGGCTGCATTTGTTGCTCCCTTGTGGGGGACTTCAGCCGCGCCCTTGCCCAAGTGGTGGCTGACTATCATCCCGACCGCATTCTGATTGAACCCTCCGGTGTCGGCAAACTCAGCGGTGTGCTTTCTGCCGTAAAAAAAGCAGAACTTGAAGATGCAGAAATATCTGCCGTTACCTGCGTTGTGGATGCTAAAAAATGCAAAATGTATATGAAAAACTTCGGCGAGTTCTTCGGTGACCAGATCAGTGTGGCCAAAACCGTTGTATTCAGCCATACCGATACCGCCTCCGCCCAAAAAGTGGAAGAAGCCCTTGGGCTTGTCCGCTCCGTGAATCCCCATGCCGTCATCGTTGCCACCCCCATCGCAGAACTGTCTGGCGAACAGCTGCTTTCCGCTATCAGTGGCGCCGCTTCCAACGATGACCTGCAAAAAGCCACCGAAGAAGCCTTCAAACACGAGCATCACCACCATCACCACCACGAAGGCGAACATGACGAATGTTGCCATCACCATCATCACGATGGAGACCACGGTGAATGCTGTCATCATCATGAAGGTGAACATCATCACCATAACCACCACGAACACGATGAAAACTGCGCCTGCGGTTGTCACCACGAAGAAGATCACCATCATCACGAAGGCAATCATGACGAATGCTGCCACCATCACGGGGAAGGCCATCATCATCATGATGGAGACCACGGTGAATGCTGTCATCATCATGAAGGTGAACATCATCACCATAACCACCACGAACACGATGAAAACTGCACCTGTGGATGCCACGGTCATCATGCCGACGAAGTCTTTACCAGTTGGGGCAAGGAAACCACCCGCGAGTATTCAGCAGAAGATATTGATGCTATCCTGTGCGCCTTTGACGAAGATGCTGAACATTGCGGCATGATTCTCCGCGCAAAGGGTATTGTCAAAGGTAAAGAAGGCCAATGGATTCATTTTGACTATGTACCCGGTGAACACGACATCCGTTACGGCTCTTCCGCCATCATCGGAAAAATCTGTGTGATTGGTGCATCTCTGTCCGAAGACCACATATGCACCCTTTTTGGCGTGTAAAAGCATAAGGAAGAATAGATATGAAAAGCATTCCCGTTTATTTGTTTACCGGTTTTCTTGAAGCAGGGAAAACCAAATTCATACAAGATACTATGCAAGACCCCGAATTCAATGCTGGCGAAAAAACACTTCTCCTTCTTTGCGAAGAAGGAGAAGAAGAGCTTGACCTTTCTCGTTTTGCAGATGGCGGCAAATCCGTTGTCTGTCATACCGTGGAGAGGGAAGACTGGCTTACCCCGGACAGACTGGAAGCTCTGCGCAAAAGAGCTTCTGCTGAGCGCGTGATGATTGAATACAACGGTATGTGGCAACTGGATACCATCTATCAGAATATGCCTGAGCATTGGAATGTGGCGCAGGAGTTGTTTATTGCCGATAGCCAAACCATTCTTTCGTATAATGCCAATATGCGCCAACAAGTAGTAGACAAACTCCAAAGTGCATCCGTCGCATTATTTAACCGCGTCTCTGATGAAACGGATAAGATGGCTTTGCATAAACTGGTGCGAGGTGTATCCAGAAGAACACAAATCGCATACGAAAATGAAGAACATCAAATTGAAGTGGATAACATTGAAGACCCATTGCCCTTTGATGTGAATGCATCGGAAATTGTTATTGAAGACAGAGACTATGCGCTCTTTTATCGTGACATCAGCGAAGAAATGGGTAAATATAATGGAAAAACTGTTACTTTCCTTGGTGTTGTCGCAAAAGCTAAAGGCATGGGTAAAGGCGAATTTGCTCTTGGACGCCATGTAATGGTTTGTTGCGAAGCGGATATTGCCTACAGAGCTTTTCTCGCCAAATGGCCCAAAGCCGACCAACTGGAATCCTACGATTGGGTAAAGGTCACAGCCAAAATTGATGTGAAGAGAACATCCTTCTACGGCGGAGAGGGCCCTGTGCTCCAAGTAGTTGCTTTGGAAAAAGCCTCCAAACCCATAGACGAAGTTGCCACATTTTATTGAGTCTGAAAGTGAGATGCATTATGAATCAAGCACAGGTTAATCAAATTAAAGAATATCTTCACGCTCACAAAGAAAGCATTATTGAAGATTTGAAAACATTGGTTCGCTTTCCCTCTATTGGAGCTGCTCCTCTTCCTCACGCCCCCTTTGGGCAAGGCTGTCGCGATGCTCTTGATGCGGCAGTGAAAATGTTTAGCGAAGAAGGAATGAAAAGCGAAGTATATGCCGACGGTAAATACGGTCTTGCAAAAAAAGAAGGTAAAAAAGCCAATATTGGTATTTTTGCCCATCTTGATGTTGTGCCTGTCACAGAAGACTGGATTCTGAACGGTCCTTTTGATCCCCAAGAGCATGACGGATGTCTTGTTGGCAGAGGCATTCACGATAACAAAGCAGGTGTTATGATGGCTCTTTACGGTCTACGTGCTATCCGCGAACTCGGTCTGCCTTTTGAAAGCGGAGTAACTGTGTTCCTTGGCGCAAACGAAGAGTCGGGCATGCAAGACATTGATGCTTTCGTAGAAGAACAACCTATGCCTACGGTAAGCCTTGTACCCGACAATGCTTATCCTATCTGTCTTGGTGAAAAAGGCATCTATCATCTCTGGGCAAAGTCAAACGTGCCCTTCCAAGCCATTCATGGAATCAACGGCGGTCTGGCAGTCAATGTAATTCTTGATAAGGTTGTGGCTGAAATTGCATTTACCGAAGAGCGTTTTAACGAACTGTTTGCTTTGTCAAAAGAAAAAGACTGCTATACCCTTGAGAAAAAAGGAAACAGTATTTTCCTGTCCGCCCAAGGCATTACCGCACACGGAAGTATGCCGAAGGGGTCTTTGAATGCAGGCAAGTTGTTGCTTTCTCTTTTGGTAGAGTGCAAATCTTTGCCTATGCAAGACAGAGATATTCTGTCTTCTGCACTCCGTTTCCTTGAAAAAGATTACGGCGAGCCTTTTGGAATTGCTGCAGAAGATGCGTATTTTGGTAAAACAACTGCGACCAACGGCATTTTTTCTACCATTGATGGCATTTTGTCTTTGTCTTTTGATATTCGTTATGGCTCTGTATCTTCTCCTGATTTTGTGGAAGCATCTGTCAGAGAAGCCATTGAAAAAGCCAATTTCACACCCTATCGCGAAGAAAACCGTCCCGGTTTCCGCATTGACGAAAAAGAGCCTACTGCTTTGGCTTTGATTGATGCTTGTCGTACTGTATCCGGCGACAAAGGTTCAGCTGTGATCTATA
>JAZOBX010000033.1:0-1618 GCA_045596205.1 Eubacteriales bacterium
CCATGAGACACCAAACGGCGTATCTGACAAGAGAGCAGATGGCGTTGCCGTTTTATATTTTACACAAGCTGCACGATTCCCTTCTCAGCGGGAGATTTGAGGAGATCAAATAAGTGTTGTTTCTGTAGTCATTGTTCATCAGAGAAGCGACTTCATGATTTAATTTAAAAGCCCTTGCAACACGGTTGCAAGGGCTTTTTGTTTTATTCAAAGCGGGATTTAACGCCTTTCAGCATTTCGGGGATGTTGATATGTTGGGGGCATTTGGAGAGGCATGCGCCACAGCTGACACATTTGGATGCAAGGGTTTCGGGTTTACCGCGGAGGTATTGCTTGCGGTAGACTTCGGTGTGGCCGTGCATGGCTTCCTCATTGTCAATCATAAAGTTGCGGGGGATGTCTACGCCTGCGGGACAGGGCATACAGTAACGGCAAGCGGTGCAAGGCACACGGATGCGGTCACGGATCTGCTTGACCACGTCAGCCACGCCGTCCATTTGCGCTTCGGTAAGGGGGGCAAAGCGGCGGAAGGTTTTCAGATTGTCGCGGAGCTGAGACAGGTTGGACATACCGCTGAGAATCACCTTCACTTCGTGGTGGGTGCCGACCCAGGAAAGGGCGATATTTGCCAAATTTCTATCGGGGCAAACTTCTGCGAAAGCAGATTTGATTTCCTCGGGGAAACGAACCAGAGAACCACCGCGGATGGGTTCCATCACAATAAGGGGAATGCCCAGCTCTCTTGCCAGCGCAACGCCCTTGTCGCCTGCTTGGTTTTCGGTATCCATGTAGTTATACTGGATCTGGCAAACGTCCCAAGGATAGTAGCGGATAATGCGCTCAAAGGTTTCGTAGTCATCGTGAAAGGAGAAGCCGATGTGACGGACTTTGCCTTCCCTTTTCCATTTTTCGCAGAGGCTGATCAGGTCAAACGCCACCACTTTTTCCTCAAAGGTATGACGGTTGAGGGCGTGGAGCAGGTAAAAGTCCAGATGGTCTGCGTTGAGGCGGGAAAGCTGTTCTTTTAGTACCTGTTCGGCATGCTCTGCAGAAGTGAGCATATAGACGGGGAGTTTAGAGGTAAGGTAGTAGCTGTCGCGGGGATATTTGGGAAGCACCTTTCCAAGGAAGCGTTCGCTGTCGCCACCGTGGTAGCCGTAGGCGGTATCGTAATAATTGATGCCCGCTTTCATGGCTTCGTCAATCATTTGCTCCGCTTTTTGCTCGTTGATGGAGCCGTCCTTATTTGTGGGAAAACGCATACATCCAAAGCCAAGAAGAGAGCACTCGAGGTCACACATTTTGCGGTAAGTCGTCATTTATTCTTCCTCCGTTTTGGTATAGGGTAAAAGGTCTTCGCTGTCAAAAATAGGGGGTTGCCAGTTGGTGTCGGCAGGGCTCGAGCCGTCATAGACAAGGTCGGACAGCTCGCGGGTCATATAGCTTGCAAAATAGCGCTGCTCTGCGGGAATCCATTCTTTTTGGAACATTTCCACTTCCCAGTCGCTTGAAGCTCTTTCCTTGATGCGGTCCATACAAATAGCGCCGTCGGCTTCCACAAAAATGCGAAGGTCGTAGATATCGGGGATATTCGGATGGGTGGCGTAGGTGCCTTCCA
>JAZOBX010000034.1:0-2049 GCA_045596205.1 Eubacteriales bacterium
AGAGTACAACGCAGAAACCACTCTCTATTACAGCAACAAACAACTGGATAAAGTCGCCAAATTTACCGTGGCGGACTCCTGGCTCAGCTTTGAAGGCGTAGCCAATGCAGAGAAGTATCTGATTTCCGTGGTGTGCGGCAATCCCGACCATCAGCACACCGCCCTGGATAACGGCACCTCTACCACCTTTAACTTCGCCAACTGCAAAATGACCAAAGACGGTATCCGCTTTACCGTTACCGCCGTGGCGGAAGGCTATATTTCCTCCACCTCAAGGGAATATCTGCATCTGCTTCTGCTGGATGGGGTAGAAGGGCTTCATTATGACGAAGCCACCCAAGAAGTTCGCTGGAATGAAGTGCCCCATGCAGAATACTATATGGTTTCCGTCAAATGCGGGAACCCTACCCACAGCCACGAATTCGTGAATAATGGCGCAGATACCTTTGTCAGTCTGAAATACTGCGACGCGACAGACGGCGGCATTATCGTCAGCGTATACCCCTGCGCCGCCGGATACGCCTCTCCCGCGCCCGCTGAGGTGATTGCCAATAAAAACGTGATCGCCACTCCCACGGGTATTCGTATCAACGGCACCGTGCTCGCCTGGGATGCCGTGGTAGGCGCTGACAGATACGAAGTGCAGATCGGCACTGCGCTCTATCAGGCAAACACAAACAGCCTTGACATTTCCTCCGCCATCAACTGGAAAGAGGGCGTAGAGTACGCCATCAGCGTCCGCGCCATCGGCAAGACCTCCTCTGTGTTCAGCGATCCCGTAAAGGCGTACTATAACGCCTTCTCCGCTCAGCCCGTATATGCGAAGGGTGAGCTGTCCTGGACTCCCGTCATCGGTGCCACCGTCTACGAAATTCAAGTCAACGGCGGCGAGATTGTCACCGTCTCCGCCAACCGCACCTCCGCACCCGTTACCCTGACCCGAAACGGTATCAACACCGTCAGAATCCGCTTCTTGGTGGCATCCGTTTATTCCGACTGGACAGCGGTGGAGGTAAAAGCCTATACCGTTACCTTTGATACACTGGGCGGTAGTGATATTCCTGCCCTGTATAAGGCAGAGGGCGATACCGTCACTCTCCCTAAAAACAGCGAAAAAGCGGGCTACACCTTTGTTGCCTGGTACAATATCCCCGGCGGTCCCAACGCCAACGGCATGGCCTATGGCGATACATTGGTGATTGGCGTTGAGTCCGTTACCCTCTACGCTTACTATACCCCCAAAAAATACACCGTAACCTACAACTACGGCGCCCACGGTACGGGCGACAGACAAACGGATGAAGTTTCCTTTGAAAGTCACTATCAACTGATTGTTCCCACCACTCCCAGCTCTATCGTAGCCTTTGGCGGCTGGTTTACAGGCCCTTCGGGCACGGGCACTCAGCTCACCGACGCACAAGGCGGCAGCCTTGCTCCCTGGCCCGTGGCAGAAGACTGCGAAGTGTTCGCTTACTGGATCAGCGAAACTCTCACCTTCGTTCCCACCAAGATCGGTGGCAGAGACGTCTACATGGTGATGGCGGGTCCTCGCATTGCCCTTCTTGAAGAAGTCACCGTTCCCGCTATCTACGAGGGCTTACCCGTTGCTATGATTGCAGGTAACGCCTTTGCAAACTGCACCAATCTGAAGGTGCTCAACATCCCCGCAACCCTTGAGCAGATTTCTATCGTAGACCCCTTTGCAGGTTGCTCCAATCTGGAAGCCGTCAACGTCTATGCAGTAGAAGGAAGCGCCCAGGGCCATTTCTGGTCGGCGGACGGCGTTCTGTTTGACAATGGCACAGGCGACATCGCAGAAGCAAAACTGGTGTTTATGCCTATGGGCAAAACAGGGGAATACGTGATTCCCGACGGTATCACCGCCATCCCCGAGGGGGCGTTTGCCAATTCTCTTCTTTCTAAGATCACCATCCCCGCTTCCGTTACCCTGATTGGTCAAAAAGCCTTTGATAGCTGTAAGCATCTTACCTCCGTGGTCTTTGCCGCAGGGGAGGGCGCTGATCCTCTCACCATTGGCAACAATGCATT
>JAZOBX010000035.1:0-2905 GCA_045596205.1 Eubacteriales bacterium
TCCATGATGATGGCATCGTATTTATGGCCACGACGGATTTCCCGCTCGGCAAACTTCTGGCAATCGTCTACGATATAGCGAATAGGCGCGCTTTCAAGACCGTTTTGCTTGGCATTTTCTTTGGCATACGCCACCATTCCTTTTGAAGCGTCTACGTGGCAAACCGAAGCACCTGCCGCCGCGGAAGCAATAGTGGCGCCGCCTGTGTAAGCAAACAGATTCAGCACACTGATGGGACGGCCTGCCCCGCGGATCAGATCCATCATCCAATCCCAGTTGGTGGCTTGTTCGGGGAAAAGGCCTGTGTGCTTAAATCCCATGGGACGAATGATAAAGGACAGGTCTCTATAGCCCACTTGCCATTCGGCAGGCAGTTTATTCTGCGACCATTCCCCACCCCCGCCCTGACGGCGGTAGGAGGCGTCTGCCTTATGCCAGAGAGGATGGTTTTTTTCATTTTTCCAGATGACCTGAGGGTCGGGACGGATGAGAATATATTTTCCCCAACGTTCAAGACGTTCACCGTCGGAGGCGTCAAGGAGTTCATAATCTTTCCAATCGGAACTGATATACATAGTCTGTACCTTACCTTTTCAAATTATCGGAAATACCCTGCAAGAGGGGAGGAAGCGGTTTGACCGTGGCAAAGGGCAATGGCCAAGGCGTCTGCCGTATCGTCGGGTTTGGGAGGCTTGTCAAGACGGAGTAGCGAAGTAACCATGGAGATAACCTGCTGTTTTTCCGCTCTGCCGTATCCCACAACCGCCTGTTTGACCTGAAGAGGTGTGTATTCGGCAATACGGAGGCCGTGGCGGACGGCGGAGAGCAAAATCACGCCTCTGGCTTCTGCCACCATAATGCCTGTGGTGATATTGGTATTAAAAAACAGTTCTTCTATGGCGATATCGTCGGGGTGGTAGGTTTCGATGATACAGCTGACTTCTTCGTAAATGGTGTTGATTCTCTGGGCAATATCGGTTTTGGGCGGCGTTTTGATGGCGCCGTAGGCAATGGGTCGGAATTGATAGCCTTTTTTCTCTATCACGCCCCAACCGACAATGCCGTATCCCGGGTCAATGCCTAAAATAATCATCTTTTTGCCCCACCTTTCTCTAAAAATACGATACCACCATAGAAGTATACCACATTTTTCTACATAAGTCAAAATATTTTACAGAATATGTTTACTTTTTTTTATAATTTTGCTATAATTTATGTATCTTTACTTATTTAGGACGAAATTATGAGCAAATTGAAGTCATTTTTCCTTTCCCATTGGCAAAAAATCGGGTGTGCCTTGCTGGCTTTGGTACTCCCCATGCTTTGCGTGTTGGCGATATTCGGGTTTAGAGGTGTAATCCTTCGGGGAGACAGCTCTCTTTTCTCTTCGCCTTTCATCGAAAATCTGTTGTCGCAGATTGCGGCGGCAAAAAGCATGGGAGGAGACTTGCACTCTTTTGGGCGGGTTGCTTTTTCGGGAGACCTGTTTATCTTGCTGGCAGGGGTGCTTCCCCTCTCCCCTATGCAATCTGCCATTTGGGCGGTGATGCTTTGCGCCGCTTTGACTTCTCTTGCCTTTTATCTTTCCTGCAAGGGGTTCGGGCTGAAGGATATGCCTTCTCTTGCGGCTTCCGTTCTTTATGCGCTGAGTAGTTACGCCTTCGTGGCATTTTTGGTGGAAGGGGCTTCTTCCCTTCTGACGGTACTGCCCTTGCTGATTTTAGCAGAGCATTGGCTGATTTGCCGCGGTAAGACCTGGCCTTTTGCCCTTATGCTTTCACTTGCTTTTCTATTGGACGTGCGCTATGCGTGGATTTGCTTTGTGACGGCTGTAGCGTGGTTTTTCTACGATATCTACGGTCTGCATGAAAAAGAAGAACGGCAAAAAGTGGGTGGCGTGCTGATACGTCTTGGGAGTAGCTTTGTCATTGCCCTTGCGGTGGGATTGCCTACCTTTATCTATGGATTTACCCATCTGACATTTGCGCCTGAGATTACGGTAAATGCAGGTTTTGATTTTCTGTCTGTTTTTGCAAAAATGCTTCCCAGCATTTACGATGGCATTCGCTACGACAGTCTTCCCTATATATGTTTCGGTCTTTTGCCCATTCTGGTACTGCCTTTATACTTTACCTCAAGTAGCATTTCCAAAAGAGAAAAAATTGCCTCCGCGATTCTGCTCTGCGGTATATTTCTCACCATGGTATCGGGTGTGATTGGCTCAGCTGTTGATCTGTTTGGGTATCACGCCTTGCCCGTTTATGCGCAAACGGCTATCTTCGGCTTTGCGGCGCTGTTTCTTTCGGCAAAA
The DNA here is from genome assembly GCA_045596205.1 of Eubacteriales bacterium. Lineage (GTDB taxonomy): Bacteria > Bacillota > Clostridia > Oscillospirales > CAG-272 > UBA1740. The sequence continues at coordinate 2,312 of JAZOBX010000035.1, forward strand.
GCCCTTTCCCTTGAAGCGGCAGAAAATCACACGCCCCTCTTTATGGCATACGGATTTCTGACTTTCCTTCTGGTCATCGTGCAAAAGATGTCTTTGACCTATTATACAAAAGAAAACCAAGCCACCGCACAGTACCCGACCGACACCTCCAATATCTGGATCACGCTATTTTTGGCAACGGTGCTGGTATTTGTGATTCACGCTTCTCTTAAACGCAACTCAAAACGCACGGTTTGTCTTGTGGCGGCAGGGCTGTTGGCAACAGTTTGCCTTGAAGCCACCTTCGGGCAGGTGAAGCTGCTGAAATCCCTGCAGAAAGAGTATTCGTATATTTCCAGGCATGACCTTGCCAAGTATTATGACGTGTATAGCGAAAGCCTGAAAGCCTTAGAGGAAAAAACAGAAAAAGGCTACCGCCAGGAAAAACTGCATTCTCTTTTTGCGGGGGAAAACAGCTTCCTTGACTTTACGGGTGTGGATGTGCCGAGAGATGGCAAAGATTCCGCTTTGGCTTTGCTTGGCGGCAAGATCACGGCAGACGGTGTGACCTATCAAAGCAAGTCGGAGGCCAAGCGGTCTTAGGGAAGACAAATG
>JAZOBX010000036.1:0-5056 GCA_045596205.1 Eubacteriales bacterium
GCGCAGACGGTTGACAGCGATGGGATACTCAGCACGTACGTAGAAATAACCCTCGGATGCGCCGATGGCGTAACCAGCGATCATCATACCTTCGATGACAGCATAGGGGTTGCCTTCCAGAATGGAACGGTCCATGAATGCGCCGGGGTCACCTTCGTCGGCGTTACAAACAACGTATTTCTGGTCGGATACGCTGTTTGCGGCAAACTGCCATTTTCTGCCTGTGGGGAAACCGCCGCCGCCTCTGCCGCGAAGGCCAGAAGCCAGGATTTCGTCAATAACTTGCTGAGGAGTCATTTCGGTAAGCACTTTACCGAGAGCGGCGTAGCCGTCCACACCGATGTATTCATCAATCTTTTCAGGATCGATCATACCGCAGTTACGGAGAGCAACGCGTTTTTGTTTTTTATAGAACTGGGTTTCACTCAGGGATTGGATCTTGCCTTCTTCGGCGCCTGCATCTTTGTAGACCAGGCGGTCAACGATACGGCCTTTGAGAAGATGTTCTTCTACGATTTCTTTGGCATCTTCCACGGTAACGCGGGAGTAGAAAGCGCCTTCGGGATAGATAACCATGATGGGACCGAGAGCGCAGAGACCGAAACAACCGGTTTGTACGACCTGCACTTCATCCTGGAGCCCGGCGGCTTTGATTTCTTCGGTCATGGCGGCCATGATTTCCTGGCTGTGAGAAGAAGTACAGCCGGTACCGCCACAAATCAGTACGTGTGAACGAATCATTTTTATTCCTCCATGTCTTAAGCGAGTTCGGATGCGCCGATGGTGTATTCGGTCACAACTTTGCCGCCTTTAATGTGTTTTTCTACCACTTCCTGTGCTTTTTCTGCGGTCATTTTCACGTAGGTCACTTTGTCCTGACCGTCGGCGAATACTTCCACAACGGGTTCGTATTGGCAAATGCCAATACATCCGGTTTGTGCAACGGAAACGCTGTTTCCAAGACCTGCTTTTGCTACCTCTTCCACGAAGGTGCTGAGGACAGGGCGTGCGCCTGCTGCGATACCGCATGTTGCCATGCCGACCACAATGCGAATGTCACCTGAACCTTCGCGAATAGAAACGGTGTTTTGCATGCGCGCTCTGATGGCAGCGAGTTCTGCTAAAGATTTCATCTCAAAAAATCCTTTCCTTTTTATATTTATTTATTTATCAATCCAAATTTTGATATTCTTCTTGAAGCGACTGCTTGATCCACATCAGAATTTCGGGATGAGCAAGTGAAACATCTTCGCCCAGCACCGCTTTGATATCAGGTGTGGAAAGGGAGACAGTCTTCCCTTTTTTCAAATGGGTAAACACGAAGTCAATATGGGGGTCTCCTTGCAGCAATGTGCATAGGGTTTCCACCATATTTCCAAGAGGAACACAGTCGATATGCGTTTTGCAGAAGGTGGCGCGAAGAGTGGTACCGTGGTCTTCCCCCGTGGAAGAAGTAATCTCCACGTTTCCGCCCGTTTGGGTGGCGCTCAGGGTCAGCAACGGTATCCCAAGTCCTACCTTTCTGGTGGTGCGGGTGGTGGTAAACGGATTTTTCACCGTTTCCAGCATCTCCCGACTCATGCCTTTGCCATTGTCGGCAATCTCAAAAGTGATCCATTCATCGTCTTCTGTGAGGGTGATGGAGATGAGCGTGGCGTTGGCGCGGACAGAGTTTTTGGCAATATCAAGAATGTGTAGTGAAAGTTCCTGCATTTTGTAAATACCTGATCACGTCCGAAGGGGTGGGTGTACTGACAGGCAAATCCAGCACATGGCAAGGCTCTGCAATGTCCCAAAGGTGGTGCGCATCAGAGTTATACAAGCTGACGGTATGCTCCAGCCCGTGGGCACGGCGCAGGTCTTCTGCCCCATCGGCGTTTTTATATTCAATATGAGAAAACTGATACTCGGCGGGGACGGTACCCAGAATACCGATCATGCCGTTGGAGGGTCTGTCCACATGGGCGGGACAGATGAAGCCTCCCATGCCTCTTACGGTATCCACGGCTTCGTCTACCGTCATCATCGTGGCGGTGGAGAGCAAAAAGTCAAAAGGCTCTGTGGCGCTTTCGTCCATGCTCACCGCATACTGATGACCGAAAATGTCGGGTTTGTTTGTAAAGCGAATCCGCTTTTCGTCTAACACCTCTTCAAATCGCCTTGCCATTTCAAGAGTGGGAAAGAGACACAGCATATGAATTTCTTCCGCTGTGGTCAGCTCCATGGCAGGAATAGCGCATATACCAAATTCCTTTGCCAGCTCCATGAAGGTTTGGCAGTTTTCTGTGGTGTTATGGTCGGATAAAGCGAGAATTTGCAGTCCTTTCAGACTTGCCATACCAAGAATGTTATGGGGGGTCATGTCGTCATCTCCGCAGGGGGAGAGACAGGAATGAATATGGAGATCGTAATAAAACTGACTCATACGCCCAGTTTTGACAATGCCGCACAAAGCTCGTAGGCAGATCCGCTGTAGGAGAGCAAATTCACCTGTTTTGCATTGGCGGTACTGATCACGTCACCGTCGGGCATGGCATTGTCACATACCACCACCATAGACAGATCCAGCAGAGAGGCAACAGCTACCACGTTGACGTTGGTCATAATGGTAACCAGAGCTTGGTCCGCTTTTGCGCGGCCCATCACCCAGCTGAGCAGGTCGCCCACATAGGCGCCTACCACTTCCCTGCCTTCGTCGGGAAGCGCGAGGGGGGTGAGAGACAACTGATGCATGACGTCTTTTACGGTCACGGTGCTTCCTCCTTGGTTTTTTGCATGGCAATGCACTCCGACAGGTCTGCTTCACCCTTGACCACGTCAGAGGCGAAAGCGGCGCAGGTGGGCGCTCCGCAAAAACCGCAGTCAATCCCGGGAAGAGTCTGGCGGAGACATTCAATGCGGGACATCATATCCAGCGCTACCTGTGGGTCACCGCTGATTCTGCTGACCGGCGCGTAGGCGTAGCCGTCGTGCCGATATTCTTCGGGAATGTGGGTGGCGTCGCTGTCTTCCGCCCAGTTTTGGGACACGGGAAGATAGTGACGGAGTGTGTGCATTCTTGCTTTGGCAATATAGGGGTTGACCACGGTCATCGCACCGCCCACGCAACCGCCGTTGCAGGCATTCAGTTCAATAAATGCCAGGTCTCCGAGAGTACCGTTGTCCAGCTCCTCTAAGATGCGGATCACGTTTTCAATGCCGTCTGCCGCGAGGTAGCGGTCAGTCATGATGGCTGTGGCTTCTCCGCCCGATGAACCCCAACCGATACCCACGCGTCCGCTACGGGAGAGCGGAGGGGGATCGTCATTTTTATGCATGACGGAAATCAGTTCTTTATAAACGTGTTTGATGGAAAGCACGTAGTCCACGTGGGATTTGCGGCTTTCATCACCGTTTTTTATGTAACTGACTTTGGCGGGACAGGGGGAGATAAAGGTGACGCGGATGTCGTCCTCCGTCAGCTCGGGGTGGTGATGCAGCGCGTGCATTTTCGCACGCATGGCGGCAATCTCCACGGGAGCTTCAAGAGGAAGAAGATGGTCACAAAGATAGGGATAACGGAGCATGATCAGACGGGTAACTACTGGGCAGGCAGAAGAAATCACGGGTAGCTCCAGCCCCGGCGTTTTCAGATAACGGCGGGTATAGTCGGAGACGATTTCTGCGGCTCTTGCCACTTCGTATACGTCGTCAAAGCCCAGCTTCAGTAAACCGTTTAAGACAAAGTCTACGTCTTCCAGACCGCTGAACTGACCGTACAGAGCAGGCGCAGGAAGAGCAATGTTGAATTTGTCTTTGGGAAGGTCAGAGAGTTTATCAGAGATAGATTTTTTGGCTCTCTGAGGGCAAATGCGAATGCATTCGCCACAGTCAATGCAGCGTTTGGGGTCAATGGAAGCATGGCCGTCACGAATACGGATGGCTTCTGTGGGGCAACGCTTCACACAATGGGTGCATCCGATGCATTTTGTTTTATCAAGGGATACAGAATGTTGATATTCCATTATCATCACTCCTTATGCCTCTGTGGGAATGTTGACGGTCATGCGAATGGTGGTACCTTCGCCGACGACGGAATGAATTTCCATTTCGTCGGTGTAACGCTTCATATTAGGCAGTCCCATCCCTGCACCGAACCCTAAATCTCTCGCGCGCTCGGGGGCGGTGGAGTAGCCTTCTTTCATGGCCAGTTCAATGTTGGGGATACCGGGACCTTTGTCAATCAATTCAATTTGCACGTAAGTAGGGGTAATCAGCACGTTTGCTTTACCGCCGCCTGCATGAATGACCATGTTGATCTCTCCTTCATACATGGCAATGGATACTCTGCGTATCACATCGGGCGGAAGACCAAGCCAACGCATTTTTTTCTTGACTGAAGCGGAGGCATTACCGGCACAGATGAAATCTTCGCCGTCAACGTCAAAGCTTAATACAAGATGTTCGTTCATTTTGCACTCCTGGAAGAACAAAGCCCCTGGGAATACAGTGTACCGCAAGCCTCGTACATTCTGAGAGGGCTTGCCAACACAACAATGCCACTTTCTTTGGCCAAAGAGAGCATTTCTTCGGTGGGCTTCTTATTGCGCACGAACACGACACAACGCATATCCATCATGTCGGCGGTGCGGATGACTTGCGCATTCACCAAACCTGTGAGCAAAACTGCTTGGTCTTTAACGAAGGCAAGTACGTCGCTCATCATGTCACTGCCGCAAGCAGAATGTACGTCGCTTTCCAGGTTTTCCTCGCAAGCAAGAACGTCTGCTTTCAGCAGAGAAACTATCTCTTTAATTTTCATTGTAATTACCCTTTTATGTACGCCTTATTGGTATTTTTTCAGGATTTCGGGGATTTCGCCAACACCAAGTCTGCCGTACACTTCGTTGTTGATGGTGAGAACGGGAGCAAGACCGCACGCGCCGATGCAACGGGTAGCGTCCATGCTGTATTTACCGTCAGAAGAGGTTTCACCTGCTTCAATGCCGATAATTTCGGACACTTTGTTGATAATGTCGCCGGAGCCTTTTACGTAGCAAGCGGTACCGAGACAAAC
>JAZOBX010000037.1:0-3620 GCA_045596205.1 Eubacteriales bacterium
CGCAACGATATGAACCTGACCCGCGGTAAATTCCGCGTGAGAGGAGACGTGGTGGAGGTAGTGCCTGCCTCCGAGTCCGAAAATGCCATTCGCGTGGAATTCTTCGGAGATGAAGTGGAGCGGGTCACTGAAGTTCACCTGCTCACAGGAGAACTGCTCAAAACCCTTTCCTATGCGCCCTTTTTCCCTGCCACCCACTATGCCGTATCCGACAGTAAGCGAGAGGCGGCACTGGCAGAAATTGAAAGGGAAATGCATGAGCGGGCAGAATGGTTCCGTTCCCAAAATAAGCTCATTGAAGCCCAACGCATTTTTGAACGCACCCGCTATGATCTCGAAATGCTCAGAGAAATCGGCACTTGCTCAGGGGTGGAAAACTACTCCCGCGTGCTGTCGGGCAGACCCAAAGGCTCTACCCCCTATACATTGCTGGACTATTTCCCCAAAGATTTCCTGCTCATGATTGACGAATCCCACGTGACCTTCCCCCAAGTCCGCGGCATGAGCGGCGGTGACACAGCCCGCAAGACCAATCTGGTGGAATACGGCTTCCGCCTGCCCTCCGCCTACGATAACCGTCCCCTTTATTTTGAGGAATTTCTCTCTAAACTGAACCAAGTGATTTGCGTGTCTGCCACCCCCGGGCCCTTTGAAAAAGAGCATTCCACCACCGTGGCAGAGCAGCTGATCCGCCCCACGGGGCTTGTAGACCCCGAGGTCATCATTCGCCCCGTGGAAGGGCAGGTGGATGACCTGATCGGTGAAATTCGTCAAACCACCAAAGCAGGCGGAAAAGTGCTTGTCACCACCCTCACCAAGCAAATGGCAGAAGACCTGACCGACTATCTCACCACCCATGCCATCAAGGTGAAATATATTCACCACAACGTGGATACCATGGAGCGTATGGAGCTGATCCGTGACCTGCGCCTGGACGTCTTTGACGTGCTGGTGGGCATTAACCTGCTCCGTGAAGGGCTGGATATTCCCGAGGTGTCTTTGGTGGCGATTCTGGATGCGGACAAGGAAGGTCTGCTTCGCTCTGAAACCTCTCTGATCCAGACCATCGGCCGTGCCGCCCGTAACGTAGGCGGTCGCGTGGTCATGTATGCAGACGTGATGACACGGTCCATTCAGGCGGCTGTGGGCGAGACCAACCGCAGAAGAGCCATTCAGCAAGCCTACAACGATGCCCACGGCATTACGCCCAAATCCGTGGAAAAAGCCGTCCGCGACATCATTGAACTGGGCAAGAAAGAAACAACCCCCAAGAAGACACAAAAGAAGAAGCTCACCCGCGCAGAAAAAGAAAAGATGATTGCGGAAATGACCCAGGATATGAAGCGCGCCGCCTCGAAGCTGGATTTCGAGCGCGCTGCCGTTCTCCGCGACCGTATCAGAGAACTCCGCGAAGGAGAATAAAGAAAGAAAACTATGGCAAAAGAAATCAGAATCAGGGGTGCCAGAGTGCATAACCTGAAAAATATAAACGTCACTATCCCCAGAGACAAATTGGTGGTGCTGACAGGGCTGTCGGGGTCGGGAAAATCCTCCCTTGCCTTTGATACCCTCTATGCGGAAGGACACAGACGTTTTGTAGAGTCGCTATCCTCCTATGCCCGTATGTTTTTGGGGCAGGTGGATAAACCCGACGTGGACAGCATTGAAGGGCTTTCTCCCTCCATTTCCATCGACCAGAAAACCACCTCCAAAAACCCCCGCTCCACCGTCGGCACTGTTACCGAAATATACGATTACCTTCGTTTGCTCTACGCCCGCATCGGTGTGCCCCATTGCCCTGTATGCGGCAAGGAGATTCGCCCCCAGACCGTGGGACAAATCGTCTCCGACGTCATGGAAATGCCCGAAGGCACCCGCTTTATGGTGCTGGCGCCCGTGGTACGCGGGCAAAAGGGTATGCACGAAAAAGTGCTGACCGATGCCCGAAAATCGGGTTACGCCAGAGTCCGTATTGACGGCAATCTCTACGACCTTACCGAAGAGATCCGTCTGGAAAAGAATATCAAACACTCCATTGACATCGTGGTAGACCGTCTGGTCATGCGCGATGATATTCGCTCCCGCTTGGCAGAGTCCTTGGAAAACGCCATTGCAAGAGCCGACGGCAGAGCCTTGATTGTGACCGTACCCAGAGGGGAAGAAGCCCCCTTAGAGCGGTCATATTCCACCAACTACGCCTGCGAAGAACACAAAACCAGCTTCGGGAAATTAGAGCCCCGTATGTTCTCTTTTAACAACCCCTTTGGCGCCTGCGCCCACTGTGCGGGGCTGGGAGACCTGCAAACAGTGATACCCGAAAAGCTCATGCCCGATATGTCTTTGTCTCTCCGTCAGGGCGGTGTGATTTGCAACGGCTTCAAAACCATGGAGGAAGACGGCTGGTCGGGTCCTTTGGTAAAAGCGGTCGGGGAAGCATACGGCTTTACCCTTGACACCCCCTTAAAAGACTTTTCCAAATCCGCCATGCAAGCCCTTCTCTACGGTACGGGAAAGGAACGCTATCAGGTGGTGCGCTATTTTGACAAAGTGCGCCATGACCAGCTGACCACCTACGAAGGCATTATTCCCACCATTGAACGCCGCATGAAAACCTTTGGCACGGAGTATTTCCAACAGTTTATGGAGGATACCCCCTGCCCGGAATGCCAAGGCGCAAGACTTAACCCCGAGGTGCTGTCGGTCACTGTAGGCGGACTGAACATTGACCAACTCACCCGCCTGTCGGTCAGCCGTATGCTGGCGTTTGTAAACGATCTGCAGCTGACCGAAACCGAGCAGAAGATCGCCAAAGAAATTCTAAAAGAAATCCGCGCAAGGCTCTCTTTTTTGCAACACGTAGGCCTGGATTATCTGACACTTGCCCGCAAGGCAGGTACCCTTTCGGGCGGGGAAGCCCAACGCATTCGCCTTGCCACCCAAATTGGTTCTGCTCTGGTGGGCGTGATGTATATTTTGGCCGAGCCCAGCATCGGTCTGCACCAAAGAGCCAATTCCAAGCTGATCGGAACCCCCATACGCCTGCGGGATCTGGGCAATACCGTTATCGTGGTGGAACACGATGAAGAAACCATGCAGGAAGCCGACTATCTCATCGACATTGGCCCGGGAGCCGGTGTCCACGGCGGCGAGGTGGTAGCCATCGGCACGCCCGAAGAGGTGGCAAAATGCGAGCATTCCGTCACAGGTCGGTATTTAAGCGGCAGGGAAATCATTCCCGTGCCCGCCGAAAGACGGAAGGGCAACGGCCATGTTCTCCGTGTCAAAGGCGCCACCGAACACAATCTGAAAAACATTACCGTTGATTTTCCCCTTGGCACCTTCACCTGTGTCACAGGCGTGTCGGGTTCGGGCAAGTCCTCTCTCGTCAACGGAATCCTCTACCGTACCCTTGCGAGGGATCTGAACCGCGCCATCACCTATCCCGGGGCATCCCTTGGGGTGGAAGGCGTCAAACACGCAGACAAGGTCATTTGCATTGACCAAGCGCCTATCGGACGGACACCCCGCTCCAACCCCGCCACCTATACGGGTCTGTTCGGAGACATTCGTGACCTGTTTGCTAAAACCGCAGAAGCCAGAGCCAGAGGCTACGGCCCAGG
>JAZOBX010000038.1:0-4454 GCA_045596205.1 Eubacteriales bacterium
GTAAGCATAGTGATCGGGGTCGGACAGATCGTGATTTTTAATATAGTTCAGAAGATCGTTGTAATCCTTTAGGTCGCTGTCAAGACCGTCTTCCAGCTGCCCCTTCTTGATGATGGCAATATCGTCTTTGTTCACGCCATATTTGTCTGCAAGGGAGTTGGTAGAGAGCTTCACATACATATTGTAAATGCCGTAATATTCCCCTTCCAAAAATACCACGCAGGGAATACTGGGCTGTGTATCCACCTCTCTGTCCTCTACCAGACCCATCATAAACCGTTCGCCAAACTTATACTCGCGGTCATTGCGGAGCAAAACGGATTTCAGCCGTCCCACACCCTCAAAAATCGGGTCTTCAAAATAGTTTTGTCCACCGTATTCCGAGCGGGCAAACAAATTCATGTTCTTTTGTTGCGCCCCTCTGCTGGATGCGCCCTGCACGCGGACACCAAGATTCTGGGAAACGATGATTTTGCCGGTAGGATCAAACAAAGTAAAGGAAACTTCTCTTTCGTATTCCTTGCCTCTGCCGTTCCAGTTGCCGTTGACAAAAATACCCGTTTCATTGTCATACAGGTTAGAAGGCGTGGTCACAATGGAGACCACGTTCATATTCTGGTAGCCGATTTTGTTCTGGAAATCCACAAAATATACCTTCGTGCCCGTTTCGGTATATCTGCCCTCGGCATCTTTTAGTACATAGCGCACCACCGTGGCCTTGTCAATATTCACGTCGGGATGATACATACTGCTGGCTTTGGCAGTCACGGTGATTTTAGAGAAGGTATTTGGATTAGAGGTGGCGTCTTTGATTTCAAGGGGCGCAGAATACACCTTTGCCGTGCCCGAGGTGCGAGGGTCGGTACAGTCGTTTAAGGTGTAATACATGGTGCAGCCCTCAGGCACCTCCACCGACAGCATAAAGGGTTCAAGGTAAAAACCGCTGTCGCGGGAGAAGGTGGGCTCTAATTTCAGCAAATCAAGAGAGGAGCCGTGGTTAGTGCGGTTGGGGGTAGGGGAGAGGGTCGCCATAGACCAGCTGCCGTCTTCCACGCGGCCGTAACAAATATCATCCCCGAGCGTGGGCACCGTTACGCTGTCCACCGTTTCTCTGGGATTCATATTGGGATCGGTGACTTCCTTGGGGGTGGTCAGAAGAATGGTTTCCCCTGCGGTGGAAATCTTGAATTTCAGATACACGTAGGTGGTATCCGTAATACTCTCTATGGCCTGGTCACCCACCGCAAAGCACAGCAAATGCTCGTCGGGATTGAGGATCACAGCAGGTAGCTTGGACTGGTATGGCTTTCCGGGGTCATCACTGAGCCCGAAACCTTCCAGATTTACAGGAAGATTCCCGGGGTTATACAGCTCTACATAATCGTAATATTCGCCGTCGGGTGCGGCAATAGAGGTGTTGTTTTTGGCGCAGACCTCGTTGATGCACACCAGATATTCCACCTTCTCATCCGAATATTCGGGCAAAGTGGTGCTTTCCCCCGGGCCAAGGCCGTTGGTAGTGCCCGTTGCGCTCGTAGACGAGGAAGAGCTGGACGTGGTGGAAGAGCTGGTTGTGCTGCTGGACGTAGTGCTACTGCTGGAAGTAGAGTCCGTCGTGCCCGCAGTGGAACTGCTCACAGGCCGTCTCACACAAGACACGAGCTGGGCAATCAGCAACAGCAAAGCGAGTAAACTCACGATTCTTTTTTTCATATCAACCTCCTATAGGAAGATAGATGTAGTGCAATAAATATCCATTATAATTTAATCATATCATACCATATCTGCGCCCCAAAAGCAATACCGTATTCCCAAATCCCCCCTCCAAAACCCAAAAAACGGATAGAAAATTTCTCTCTGTTTTTGTTCATTTTGGTGAAGAAATACGAATATCATTCGCCAATGCCGCTATAAGCATGAAGGATTTGCATAGACAAACTTGAATAATTATGGTATCATTATTTCAAACTACACAACCTTTTCATTCAATTTTGTGTCTATAAGACAAGCGCTTAAAATGGGAATTCCCATATTTCAAGAAAGGAGAGTGCATATGTGCTATCAAAACGAGTCGGACGAAACACTGGTAATGCTTACACTTGCGGGCGAGCAAACGGCTTATGAGGTTTTGGTAACACGCCATCAAAAGGCAGTTACCGCTTCTGCCATTGCAGTCGTAAAAAATCAGTTTATGGCTGAGGATGCTGCGCAGGATGCATTTGTTACGGCATGGATGAAGCTTAATACCTTACAAGAACCTAAAAAATACGGTTCATGGGTGCGACGGATCGCCAAAAACTGTGCGTTGAATATGGTAAGCAGATACCGCAGTTTTCTCCCACTTGATATAGTGGACAATCTGCATATTGCCGATGACGTGGCAGAAAATCCCGAAGAACTATATGCACTGTCTGAGGAACGAAACGAAGTCAACAAAAGCATTGCGATGTTGCCGAAAAAGGTGCGGCAGATAATTGAACTGCACTATTTTGAGAATCTTTCCATCGCAGAAATTGCAGATCGTATGCGTATTTCTCAAGGAACGGTCAAACGGCAGCTTCATGATGGCAGAAAACGAGTCAGAAAGGAACTTTGCGCTATGAATGAAAAGTATAATGATACGCTTGTGCAGCGTGTTATGAAAAAGGTTGAAGAACTGAAATTATGGCAGGTCAAAAACGACAAGAGCGGTTTTGAGAAGGTGTATGCCCAAGTACTTCGCGAAGTAGAGCAACTGCCCGAATGCAGCGAAAAACAACACGCCATAGCCGACGTGTTGATGCGTGGCTGGTGGTGGCTTCCCGGCAAAAAGAACGATGCTCTGTTTGCGCGAATTGTGGATGCCGCCACAGAAGGTAAAAATGAGGAGGTCATGACCTTTATTGTTGCCCGAGAGGACGCAAAGGTATATGGCGGAGCACGCATTGAATTTATTCGTGATAAGCAAATCCCGCGCCTTGAAAAAGCAGGTTTTGTAAAAACTTTGGGGCGGGAATGGTTTTGGCTGGGATATTATTTGTTCCGACAGGGAAAAACCGATGAAGGTCAAGCCGCATACGATAAGGTAGAAGAAATACTTGAGAAAGAAGATGCTTACCGCACACTTGTGCCTTACGCTCAAAAAATGGAAGAAGAACTGTCAACAAGATATAAAGAAGCAGAAAAAGAACGCTATGTGATAAGCGGTGTCACAGAAGAATACCGTATGATAGACGGGCAGCCACGCTATTTTTCAGAGGAAGGCTTTGGTGAGGGATTTCTTGGATCAATCGACAGGAGAAGCGCACGTATCTTTAGCAACGCAGCATGCTGCGACGGTTATTTTTTTGCGGAGACTTCTCTTGGACAAACCTACATAGGCTCTGACGGAACAAAGCTCACCTATACCTCGGACAACGAATCGGTAGATACTCCCATCGGCAGGTTTGATCACTGTCAACTTTGGGAGACAAGACGTTGGACAGATACACAAAAAATCGTATGCAAAACCTATTATAAGGATGGAATTGGTATTGTTCGTCAAGACCATATCGCCGATGAAGCGACAGATACCCATCTTCTTTGCGCATATGAGATAAAAGGCGGAAGTGGACTTCTTCCTATGTTTTCGGGGAATACTTGGGAATATGATACTGTATACTCACCCGATGCCATCTCACACGAACTGAAAATCACCGTTTCCCACGCCGATGACGGGCGTGTCCTTCTTTCCTACTGGAAAAATATCGAAAGAATTGGCTATGATCATTGTTCTTGGCTTGATACGGTGCAAGAGATCGCCAACGATTACTGCTTCACAAAAAAGGATGGCAACGAATATATCCGTGACGTGTATTCCGCCATTGAACGTGCAGAGCAACTCGCCGTGACCCAAATGCAGAAGGCCTACACCAAAGCCGCGGCATCTGTTGCAAGAAGGATCCTTTCCACCGATCCTACCTTCAATCCCGCTCATACCGCCACGGGACATTGGAATTTCTTTGGCAGAGAATATATCCGAAAGAAAGCGGATTCCTTATATCTCACCGATTACAATCCCCGCTGGTCGTTTGAGTGGAAAAATACGGATAGTATAGGCGTTGCGGGAACCCCCATCCTTTATAACGACATTTTGGGTATTTTGCAGGACGCGACAAACTGTATTTGGTCAAACGAGTGGTGCGTTGGTGCATCTCCCATGATGGAATATACGAAATGGGACAGAACCGTTAAAACGCAGATCACCTGCGAGGATGGCGGAATCATTACCACGCAAGCAGGCACCTTCGAAAACTGCCTCAAGCTTTGCCTTGATATTGGCGGAATGACAGATGGCGTATTCTATCGTGGCGGCAAGAAGGTTTACTATTTTGCCGAAGGTATCGGAATTGTTCGTACTGAAAATGAATTTTGCAGTGGCGCAAAAACGGCAGTTTACGAGCTGACAGCCTATGAAGGCGTAGGCGAAGGATTTA
>JAZOBX010000039.1:0-3790 GCA_045596205.1 Eubacteriales bacterium
GCCTTTTAGCACATCCAGATTGACATGAATGGGCATCGGTTCGGGGAGGTAGGCTAAAAAGAAATCCTTGTGGTTTGAGATGGCGCTGGGAACAAACGTGCCGCCTTTTCCTTGCCCGAACACAACTACCTGTCCTGAAAAATCAGGTGTCATACGGTAAAAGGGGTATGTCTCAAACAGAAGCTCGCGCATATAGCGAATTTGCCACGCGCCGTCCAAATCCAGGGCGAGGCGCCAGTCCAGATCGGTGTCGCGGGTTTTGGGGGTGCCTTCGCGGTAGAAGTTCCACACGCAACGGCAACCGTAGGTATGCCCGGCCGCACCTGACAGCATAGCATTATACATCGCCTTGCGCACCTGGTGGGCGTTGATCCGTCTGCCTGTGGGGGGCTTTGTGTAAAACGCCTCGTGGCTGTATTCGTAGCGACATTCCCCGTCCAGGGTTGGCTTTTGTGCGATTCCCGTGCGCTCATAGTCACGGCGGATATACAGATAGTTGGGTCTGTCAATGGTGGTGCCCGTTTGCATCATATTAAAGTCGATCCATTGCTCGTCAGGTAGCCAGTCGCCGGAGCTGAATCGGTCCAGATCGTCACGGGGGGAAGGATGATACGTGATCAGGTGAGCGCCGCCGTCTCCCTTGCGAAGCCCCGCCGCCATACTACGCCAAATCTCTACATATTCAGGCTCACTGGGGTTTCTGTCACCGCCGACCACCCATATAATATTCGGATCATTGCGATAGCGATTGCCCAAAAATTCTCCGTACACGAAAGCGTTTTCAACGGTAAAGCAGGTGGGATATCTGCCCCACGCCACAGGCCCCACGTACTCTCCCCAAGTGGGAAGGAGACCTACCACCAGACCAAGTTCCGCGGCGCGGCGCACGATGCGATCCACGTATAAGAAGAATTCCTCGCAGGGACGGGTGGGATCCCAGTCAACAAAGGCGTGATGACCGTATCGGTTGCATTCGTTTTCGCCCTCGTGGACCTCGGCAACAATCACGGGCATAAAAACGGTAAAGCCTTGCGCCTTTCTTTTTTGCATATAGCGATCCGCTTCGGCAAAGTCGGTATTGTAAAAGAGCCGCCAGGTGGTATCTGCCATATAAAAGAAGGGTTTGCCGCTGTCGTCTAAAATATAGCGTTTGTTTTCACTGATTTTCATAGGTTTTCTCCTTTGATGATGAGTCACATAGCTTTAGAAAAACTGATAAAAGCTTCGCTATGGAGTCAAGACTTCTTTAGTTTCTCAATGGCAGAGACGCGTTGGGACAGGGTGGGGTGGCTGTATTCCAGAGTGACCACCAGGGGGCTGGGGGAAAGGTGGCTGAAGTTTTCGCGGGAGAGCTTTTTCAGCCCCGACACAAGGGCGTCGGCGTAGCCCTCGGCGTGGGCTTGGGCGTCGGCCTTATATTCGGCGCGGCGGGAGACGGCGTTGGTGAGCATACCGTAGAGCTGGGAGACCAGAGGGAGCGCCACCGAGCCGAGGATGGAATAGGCGAAGCCGTAGTTGAGGGAAGAGAAGCCAAAGGAGGTGTGGATTTCGGGAATGGCAAGGACTGCCCATGCCAGCAGGGCAGTAAAGATCATGTTGATGCAGTTCATGCCCAGCAGCTTGGGAATGTCGCGGTGCAGCCCATGGCCCAGCTCATGGGCAAATACAGCGCAGATTTCGTCCTCGTCCATGGCGGCAAGCAGGGTATCGTAGAGCACGATGCGTTTTTCTTTGCCAAAGCCCGAGAAGTAGGCGTTGCTCTTGGTGGTGCGGCGAGAGGCGTCCATGACTTGAATGTCTTTTACGGTGTAGCCGTGGTTTGTCAGCAGGGCGGTGAGCTTGTCGCGGAGAGAGCCTTCCTCCAGAGGGGTAAACTTGTTTTGCAGTCTGCCCAGCAGAGGGAACAGCAAATTCATGATCAAAACGAAAGCGCAAAGAATCGCCGACAGCAAAATCGCCATATAGTTGCCCAGCCACGCATGAGAGCCGTAAATGGCAAACACAATGGCAAAGGTCAGCGCCATACCCATCACAAAACCAATGATAATATCTTTGACAAAGGTGGATTTGGTGGAGCGGTTAAAGCCGTATTTTTCCTCAATTTTCATGGTACGTATGTAACTAAATGGGATATCGAGCAGGGTAGATACCACCATTTCAAAAATCACCACCGCCATCACCGTGGCAAACACGCCGTCGCCAAAGAGGCCTGCCACCTTGGCGTGTATATCAAACACCAAAAACAACGTCATGACAAGAGTGGTTGCCAAGGTTTCCAGCATACTGAGACGGCTGTTTTCGCCGTGGTAGCTTTGCCATTTCAGATAGGTGTCCTTGTCGTAGACGTCGGAGACGTTTTCGGGAATGGGGTTACCCGCCGAGCGGTAATGCACCCATTGCAATGCAACTTTCAAAAAAGAGATGAAAAGAAAGATCACAATGATCCAAATTTTAGCGTTCATTTTGTATTTACCTCCAAAAAATCTGTTTTCATTATAGCATAGCCGCCGCCAAAGCTCAACCGCTTTTTTGCTTTTTCCTTGACAATACTATAAAATATTGTATAATATATAATGAATAAATATCGCAACATGACGAAATGAGCGAAAAGGAAACAGGCAATGGAACCGTACGGAATTTTGGTTTTGCATAAAGAAGAGGGTATGACCTCCCACACGGCGGTGGCGAAGGTCAAGCGCCTGTTCGGAGCGAAAAAAGCAGGACACACAGGCACCCTCGACCCCATGGCAACGGGGGTGTTGCCCATTCTTTTGGGGCGCGCGGTAAAGGCGTCGGAATATATGCTGACGGGTGACAAGCACTATCTTGCCAAAATGACCCTGGGTATCACCACCGACACCGAGGACATCACGGGCAAGGTGCTCTCACAAAGCCCCCTCCGCCCAAGCGAGGCGGAAGTAAAAGCCGCGGCAGAGAGCTTTCTCGGTGACAGCCTGCAAACGCCGCCTATGTATTCCGCCATTCAGGTGGGAGGCGTGCGGCTGATGGACCTGGCGCGCCAAGGCAAGGAAGTTGAGCGAGAGCCCCGACCCATTCATATTTATTCCCTTGCGGTAGAAAAAATAGACGAGCAGACCTATACCCTTGACGTGGTGTGTAGTAAAGGCACCTACATTCGCACCCTTTGCGCCGACATTGGGGCAAAGCTGGGATGCGGCGCCACCATGAGTGGTCTTTGTCGCAAGGAAGCAGGGGGGTTTACGCTAAATCAAGCCGTTTTGCTCTCAGAAATTGAGAAAATGACGGACGAAGAACGGCAAAACCTTCTCTATTTGCCCGAAGATACGGTCTTTTCCCACTATCCCGCCTACACACTCCCGCCCTTTTTTGACGGGCTTGTGTATCGGGGGCTGACGGTTTCGGTGGCAAAACTGCCGCCTCTGCCCGTTGGAAACGGTGAAAAAGTCCGCCTGTACGATAAAAAAGGCTTTTTCGGCATCGGCAGACGCCGTAGCCAGATGGACCTTTATCTGGAATGGGAAAGCAATGACCTTGCGAGCCCCACCCCCAAAGCCGACGGCCTAGTGTGCGAAAAGGTATTCAGGCTTGATCCGCCGCAGTAACGCATAGCGTTGCTGCCGCCCATTTTCGCATTTGCGAAAATGGATTTCTTCCACCGCAGGTGGATTTCATCCTGCTTTGCGGGATTTCATCTGCCAAAGGCAGATTTCATCCGTTTCAGACGGATTTCATTCTCCGTTCTCCCTTCGGAGAACGAAGAGTGATATTCCAACTGCGTTGGAGTGATATTCTTTGCTTTGCAAAGAGT
>JAZOBX010000040.1:0-9932 GCA_045596205.1 Eubacteriales bacterium
CCAAGAGCGGTGGAAAAGGCGGTTTCCCCTTTGGCGCATTCGCCGTGGTTATCCCAAACGGTGACGGTGGCGGTATAGTCGGTGTGGGGTGTCAGACATAGAAGTCGGACGCCAAGCGGTCTTAGGAAGACAAATGTCTTAGCCAACTCCTTGGCTCACAGAACGACATGGCTACGATCCGACTTCCAAGAGCGGTGGAAAAGGCGGTTTCCCCTTTGGCGCATTCGCCGTGGTTATCCCAAACGGTGACGGTGGCGGTATAGTCGGTGTGGGGTGTCAGACATAGGGCGGGGCATAGAACATCCACACTTTTGTCGCTTTCCACCTTTCCCGAATCAAAGACAGGGATGCTGTTTTGGTACACTTCCACGCGGTAGGCGGTCTGTAGACACCCCTGCTCGGCAGAAGACAGCTGCCAGGAAAACCGCGGAGGCTCTGTGACCCACACCAGCCGCGGATTTCGGAGGCGGTTGATACGTATATTTTGTAAGGTAAGCATAGGCATTCCCTCTTTTGTGCAGTGATACCTCTATTATACAGTCTCTGCCCTTTATTGTCAAATCAATTTTCACAGTTTTTTTGGCGGACTTTGTATGATTTTGCGCATTGTTTTTGGGGCTTGTCTGTGATACAATGAAAATAGAAAGAATCAAGTCAAAAAGGGCTCTGCCCGAAAGGATCGTCTATGAAAAAACAGTATATCACAGGACTCGCATTCGGGGCGGCTGGCATGCTGGCGGTGTTCGCTCTGATGATGTATCTCCTCTCCACCACAGGCTTTTTAGGGCTTGTGATCTGGGAAAAATCCTACAGACTCTACGTCATTTTGGTAGGACTGCTGGGCGTGGTCAGCTTGGGGCTGGGGCTCTTTTCTCATGTTAAGGCCATGCGCATGATCACGGTGGCGTATGCGTGCCTGTTGACGGCGGTTGCCATCGGGGGCAGTATTTTCGTCTATTCTCTTGGCACCCGCGCCCCCGAAGCCTTGCCGAATCTTCAGTTTTACGCTTCTTCTGACGGCTATCTCAAAACCGAAAAAAGCATCTCCCTTGCCATCGCATCCGACGCTCACTTCGGTGCGGCTTCTGCAAATGAAGAGGCACGCAACCAAATTATGGATACGGTAAACGGCGGCGGATATGACCTTTTCGTGATGGGCGGCGACCTGCTGGACCTGGGCTATGACAAGAGCCACACGGAAATGGCTATACGGGATATGGAAGCCCACCTCACAAACGTGCCCGTGCATTTTCTCATGGGCAACCATGACGCGCTGGTCAATACCGAGGCCAACTTCCGCCGATACTTCCAGCCCGGCGAAACAAATTTTAACCACGTGCTGGAGGTTGCCCCGGGGGTACATATCGTGGTGTTTAACCTCTTGTGGGGTACACCTGATCTAAAAAAATCCGACGTAGAGTGGCTGTCCGAAACCCTTTCCAAATTGCCTGAGGAAGACACGGTCATCGTGGTCTCCCATTGCTTCTACTACGGCTCAGGCTACGTGTCTGAGGGCGGCGGCAAATGGTATGATCTGGACGGCGTAATCAAAAAAATCGTGCCGATTTTTGAGGAAAACGGCGTGGACCTGGTGCTCAGCGGCCACCAGCATTCCATGGAGCTGATGGAACAAAACGGCATCTACTATGCCCTCGTCGGTCCTTTTGGCGGTAGTCTCTTTGAAGATTATGAAATCAAAACTGCCGCAAACCAGCTCTTTTACGAAGGCTATACCTACGGCTTCGTCTCCTTGGATATTGCAGACGACGCCCTTACCCTGACCTTCCGTGATGCCGAGGGCGCATCCCTCTATGCCGCAGAAATCCCCACCCGTTGATGACTTTTTTTGACAAAATCCGCAAAAACCGTATAGGAGTAAAAGCGTATGGACGTTTTGATAGAAACTGCTTTTGTACAGCGATGCATCAAAAAAGAATACCAAGAGAGGCTGCTCTTTACATTGCAATCGCCCAAACGCCGCCAAAAGGCTTTTTCTCGCTTTGCGCATGACTGCGAAACAATTTTGCAGAAGGGCTACCGTAAATTGTCTGTCTCTGCTTTTATGGATGAATTGACTTCTTACAGCCAAAAAGAACAATGCTATTTGATTGGCGACCATTTGCAAGACACCCAAACCATGCCTCTTGCTGAAGCTGTGGAATTATGTCAGTCCTCCTATATGCCGATCATACTGGTTTCCCCTTCGTTTGTTCTGATCAAACCGGAAGTGGAAGGAAAACCTCCCGACCTCTATTTTTATGCGAACAGAATGTAGTTTTTCGCCGTATGCGCCAACGGTGCTATGTGTCAACAAAAAACATCAAAATACAAAAAATGCGTTGTGAAAAACAACGCATTTTTTGTTGGCAGAGAATTAGTTTTGATGATAAATACTATCTTCCGTTTGGAGGGGAAAGCGGTGGAGGGAAGGAGTATCAATGTCAGCATGATGGAGAGAAACGGCGGTAATGGAGCGGTGGAAATAGGTGGAGTAGTAATATATGCCGTGGGCTAAATCCATAGCCGAAGAATAGAGGGTATAGTGGGATTTGCCGTCATGGGTTTCCACGCACCCTTTTGGTACCGCCACAGAAGACAGCAAGTGAAAAAACTGCTCTGTGGCTTTGGTCTGCTCACCCTCGGCCGTGGCAAAACGCCGCACAAAAGCGCCCCTTACAAAACGGGACAGTGAGGAAAAGTCTCCGGGCAGACCCAAAGCACCAAGCCCAAGGGAAGAAAAGCGGGGGTCGGGACTAAGGTTTTTGGCAGAAAGAGGGCTTTGGTTTTGCAGGTTTTTGTACTGCTCCAGATGCGCCATTTGGTCGCCAAATGGAGGGTTATTTGTCAAAACCCCCACTGTATTTTCAAAAATACCCACCTCATCAACCGTTGCCTCTACCACCAAGTCCCCTTCTTTTGTGGCGATCATCCAGTGGAGCGGCGTTTGGGGAAAGTCGGGACTGAACGGAATATCTGCCAGATGGATATTTTGTAGCAGTGCCTTTACCTCTGCCAGATTTTTGCATTGGCAAAGCACCCAAGGCATCAGCTCAAAGGGGGCGATGTTGTCTTTGCCTTGAGAGGCGGCAGAGTAGTGGGCGTTGTGGGGAAAGTGTAGCCCTGCCATGGCCACCCCATGCTCATTTACGGCATCGTAGTAAAGGGGCATCCCCTCTGCCACCGTTGCCATGCCAATGATGGCATAGTGGCGGTCGTATTTGCCCATTTGCCGAAACAAAAAAGGGAAGTGCCGCCCTGCTACGCACACTTCCTCTTTATACGACTTGTCTAAATCTAAATTCCGTCCAAAAAAACCGTGAAAAGAGAGCGCAGTACACATTGTTTTCTCCTTTTTTTCTTCTGCACTCATTTTGCCCTATCGGGGGCGTTTTATTCTGCACTATGGCTTTTTACCCAATCCAGTAAAAGCACATAGGGCATTTCACCTTTACCCAGCGCCATGCCAAGGTCGTAAATTTCCTTATTTTTGGCGCAGATTTTGCGACAGTTCACCGCCAAAAAGGTGAGCAGACAGAGCACACCGATCCGTTTGTTACCGTCCACAAAAGGGTGATTGCTTGCCAGCGCAAAGCCCAGCCTTGCCGCTTTTTCTTCTACTGTGGGGTAAAGCTCTTCTCCGCCAAAGGTGGCGTAGGCACTGCCAAGAGCAGAGGAGAGCAACCCCTCGTCGCGGAGACCTGCACTGCCCCCCGACGCCTCTCGCATCACCTCGTGGAGGGCGCATATTGTTTCTTTTGTCCACATACTCATTTTGCCAGCTCCAAAAACGCTTTTTCGTAGGTTTTGAGAATCTCTTTTGCCGCTTGCAGGATTTTTTCCTGCTCTGTTTCTTGAGAAGTGGCAGGGCATTTTTGGGTTTCTTCTCCCGTTTGGGAGGTTGTTTTCTCTTCCATATTCTTCTCCTTTTTTCAAGGACTTTACAAAAACGCTCCCCCAAAGGGGGAGCCCTTTTTCATTTTTTCAAAGCAGAAGCAGATATAAGGACATTGCGTTCTGCTTTTTTGTTCGTTAGTTCAAGCTTTCAAATTCTTCAAGTGCCGCTTTGAAGGACTTCATGCAAGCATCAAAGGCATCCTTCTTGGTCAGGTCCACGCCTGCCAGCTTCAGCAGCTCCACAGGGCTGTCGCTACCGCCCGAGGACAGGAATTTGAAGTAATCGTCCACCGCCGCTTGGCCTTCTTTTTCAATGCGCTCTGCGATAGAAACGGCAGAGATAATGCCTGTGGCGTATTTATAGACGTAGAAGCTTCTGTAGAAGTGGGGGATTCTTGCCCATTCGTAAGCGATTTCGGGGTCGGAAACCACGCTTCTGCCGTAATACTTTTTGTTCAGGTCAAGGTAGACCTTGCAAAGAGAATCTTTGGTCAAAGGTTTACCTTGCTCTGCCATTTCGTGGGCAATGTATTCAAATTCCGCAAACTGGGTCTGTCTGAACAGCGTACCCTTCAGGGTGTCCATGTAGTAGGACAGCAGATACTTTTTCAGCTTCAGGTCGGTGGTGGTTTTGAGCAGGTGCTTGACCAGCAGAATTTCGTTGACGGTGCTTGCCACCTCTGCCACGAAAATTCTGTAGCTTGCCTTTTCCTGGGGTTGGTTTCTTTCGGAGAAGTAGGAGTGCATGGCGTGGCCAAGCTCGTGGGCAAGGGTGAAAATATTGTTGGTGGTCTTTTGGTAGTTGAGGAGCACGTAGGGGTGCTTCAGACCGTAAACGCTGATGCTGTACGCACCGCTGCGCTTGCCTTCTGTTTCTTCCACGTCGATCCAGCCGTTATCGTGGGCTTCCTGGAGCAGGGCCTGGTATCTTTCACCCAAAGGCGCAAGACCTTCCTTGACCACCTTGAAGGCGTCTTCGTAGTCCAGCTCCATCTCGGCGTTTTCCACAAGGGAAGTGTACACGTCATACATATGCATGGACTTCACGCCCAGAATCTTCTTTTTGTCTCTGAAATATCTGTGGAGCAGGGGGAGACTGCGGTTGACGCTGGACAGCAGGTTTTTGTATACCTTTGCATCCACGTCTTCTGCCGAAAGAGCTCTGTCCAGACAGCTGTCGTATTTTTTCGCTCTGGCAAGGAAAATGTCCTTGTCCACGTTGCCCACGTACGTGGCGGTAATGGTGTTGATGAGGCCAATGTATGCCTTATAGTATGCCTGGAAAGCGGCTTTTCTGACTTTTCTGTCGGGGTGATGGAGCATGAGCCCATAGGTGCCGTGGGTCAGCTTCACCTTTTCGCCGTTTACCTTGATTTCGGGATAGGGGAAGTCGGCGTTGTCAATCATAGAGAACACTCTCTGGTAACCGCCAAACACTCTCGCGCCTTGGGACAAAACGGCTTCGGTTTCCTTAGACAGCACGTGGGGCTTGTTTTTGATAATGCCGCGGACGGTGTAATCGTAATCTTTGAATCTTTCGTCCTGTGCCAATGCTTCCAGCGTTTTGGTAGGCAGGGCGGTCAGCTCGGGGGTAAGAAAGGCGATACTGCCCGAAAACTTCATCATCAGCATATCCACACGGGTCTGGAGAGCGTTATAGGTATCGTCTCTGGTGTCCTCGTCGTGCTTCATGTGGGCGTATACGCTAAGATGAGACAGGGTATATTCCACCTCGCCCAGCTTAGACAGGCATTCCAAAAGAATATCGGGGTCTGCCAGCTTGCCTTCATACTGAGAAAAATCCAGTTTCTCCGCCACTTCCGCATAGGCCTTGTCCCATGCCTCCATGCTCTCAAAAATATCTTCTACCCTCCATTTCAGATGGGCGGGTACGTCTGCTCTGTTTTTTGCCATGGCTAAAATCTCCTTTTTTGGTAGAATATGTAAATCAGTGAATATCAATCAGCTCGTAAGCCTCTGTGCCAAGCCCGATTTTCTCGGCGTGGGCAAGGCAAACCTGCCATTCCGTGTCGGGGTGGGTGGCTTTGAAACGGTCCCGGCAACCGCAGGTGCAACCTGCCAGATGCTCGCCCAAAATGCTGTTTTGGAAGGGGGTTGCCTTGTTGCAAAGGTCCACGCAAGCGCGGTCCAGCGCCACAGGGTCAAAGGACGCCAGCATACCGATGTTGGGAATAATGGGCGCGTCGTTGCGGGAGTGACAGTCGCAGTTGGGAGACACGTCGCAAATCAGCGCGATATGGAAGCAGGGTCTGTCTTTGCACACCGCATAGGCGTATTCCGCCATTTTGCAGTTGAGCACCTCCAGGGAGTTGTCAAAATCCGCCGCAATGGCGTCTTTGGGGCAAGCCGCAAGACATCTGCCGCAGCCCACACACTTGTCGTGGTCGATTTTGGCTTTTCTGTCTTTGATCACGGGGGCATCGTGGGCGCAAATTTTCACACACGCGCCGCAACCCACGCAAAGCTCTTCGTCTACGCTGGGCTTGCCTTCGCAATGCTGTTCCATCTTGCCTGCGCGGGAGCCGCAACCCATACCGATATTTTTTATGGCGCCGCCAAAGCCCGTCATTTCATGCCCCTTAAAGTGGGAAAGAGAAATAAACACGTCGGCATCCATAATGGCTTTGCCGATTTTCGCTTGCTTCACATATTCCAGATCAATGGGCACGATGGCTTCGTCGGTGCCCTTCAGCCCATCCGCAATCAGCACGTGACAGCCTGTCTGCAGGGGCGAAAAGCCGTTTACGTAGGCGGTGTCCAGGTGGTCAAGGGCGTTTTTTCTCGTACCCACGTAAAGGGTATTGCAGTCGGTGAGAAAAGGCTTGCCGCCAAGGGATTTTACATAATCCGCCACCACTTTTGCATAACTGGAGCGGAGAAAAGCCAAGTTGCCAAACTCTCCGAAATGCACCTTAACGGCGGTAAACTTGTCGGTGAAATCAATCTTTTCTACTCCTGCCTCTTTCATCAGGCGGTGCAGCTTCGTCATCAGATTTTCGCTCCCTCTGGTGCGAAAATCCGTAAAAAATACTTTGGACTTTTCCATCTTCATCCTCGCTTTTTGGTCTTAATCGTAGGGGTTTTTACCGATTTCTCGCAATTTGGTTGCTTTTTTAGGCAAAACATGCGCAAAAAGTGGCATTTTCTATTTCCCGCGCAACCGCCCTACCTCTCTATCATAGCAAAAAAACAGCAAAAAGCCAATAGTTTCAGGCAAATTTGCTGTTTTTTCTTTTCAGTATTTTTTGAGAAATGATCAGGCGGGGTTCTTTTCGTAGAAGATATAGAAGCGTGAAAAATAGAATTTCGCCGTTTTTGCCTGCAAAGGCTTGCATAGCCGTCTCAATGTTGTCACCGTTCGCAAATTCTGTACTGAACTGACCGTCGTCGTAAAATTTGAGGCAAAAAGCACCTTCGGCATCATACGAAGCTTTTCCCATTATCTCCGTGCCGGTGAATATCCACCGTGAGATGCCTTATTTTTCTTTTGCCACCTCCAAAACCTCGTCTTCGGTTATTCCACCATATCGGGATGGTCAGCAGCACTACCAAACGGAAAACAAGAAGACAGCATACACAGCGCCGCCAATGCTAAAAGCAAAGCAAACAGCTTTTTCATAGTGGTTGAATCTCCTTTAATGTGGGGGATTATTCTTTTGGTCGGATCAATAACTCTATATCGTGTTCAGGCATTGTAAAGGTGTATTCCCAATATTCGTCTGTCACAGCGGTGCGGTAAATCTGTTTGCCGCCGTCTATCCAAAGCTCAGTGCCCTCGCTCTGCGGTTTTATCCGTATCTTGATTTCCTTGCTGGGCAAAGAGAAGGTGGGCTGATTCGGCAGTGTTAGTTCTGCAAGGTTGACATCCCATACATTTGTTCCGTATTTGATGGTATAGGTGGGATATTTATAGCCCTCTGCAACACTTTCCCGATAAACGGACATAATGGTGTCGTAAACGAATGTTTTGCCATCAATTACCGCTTTGGATTGTTCTATTCCCTTTATGTGAATGATACAGCACTCGATTTCACCGTTTTCTTCATTCCTGATGCTGTTGCTGTAAATAAAGTAATAGTCATCGGGGGTTTCGTTTGTGCTGAAAAATCCGTAATGCTTATCCACGCCGTAGTACTTATGCTTGTCGTGAGGGATGAACTCGTAGGTTTTGGCCTCGCCCTCTGCGAAAATGACCTTGCCACGTGTTCCGAGATATTTGAAATTTTTACCGATTAAATAGTTATACACGCTTTCAAGGTACTCGTTAAATGCATCCGTATCGGCGTCAAATAAAATTGTTTCGCTGTTTAAATTGATACAGTCAACATCCGTCGGCGCAGGCAAGCCCTCCACCATACATTCCGAGAGCCTTTCGGAAGAAAAGAATTTAGCTTTTTCAAAAGCATTTCTGCGTTTTTTACTTGCGATACTTGCGGGAATCGCAATCGCTGTAACAACGGTAGCGGCAATGACGATGACAACCAGGATTCTTTTGATCATCGCGGGATTGTCTTTCAGCTTCTTGACCGTTCCTTCTGCTTTGATTATCTTCACAAGCTTTATGATAGAGTAAGTCAGAATAGGTAAGCCCACCGAGATGGCGGCAATCAAGCACATAATGGGAGTGTCGATGCCAAACCAAATGCCTTGGATCAAAAACAGCACAACGCCAATCACAAGTATCATTCCGCTCAGTATCAGACCGTCCTTTTTCAGCAGCATAAGCAGTAAGCCAAACGCTGCCGTGACGATACCGATGCCAAGCAGAAAAGGCATCAGCGCGCCAAGCAAAAGAGATAGACCGCCGAGAGCAACGAGTACAATGCCGATGATCTTGAATATGGGAAGATTTTTTTCCACATACACAACCCTCGGCGCTTCTTCCTCGCCGTTTGCAAGATATTCAACGCTCACACCAAAAATCCTTGCCAGCTGAATTAAGTTGCCCGTGTCGGGCTCTGTTAGATTGGTTTCCCATTTTGAAACCGCTTGCCTTGAAACGCCAAGCAGCTCTGCAATGTATTCTTGGGATAAGTTCTTTTCTTTGCGGCATTTTGCAATCCGTTCACCGATTGTCATAGTCACAAACCCCCGTTTTCGATAATAGAGGGTGAAATAGACAGGGGGTGTAAACCCAAACTGTTGCCCTCTTGGTAGTATTTTGCCACTGTAGCCAAAAAAACACCACCAACTATTACGCAACTTTAGGTTGCACAGGGGTTTTTTGCAAAAATATTATTTTTTTCGTCATGTTTACCGAGATATTTCGGCATTGCGCGCATCCTCAATGATAGCAAGGAAATTGCCGCCGTCTACTCGTAAATAATGTGTGCCGTCAAAAGCGAAATTGTACGGTCCGTATATATCAAGCACGCCAAATTCCGTTTCAATTTGGTATAGGGGCATTTCGGGTAATTGATCCGGCTTTTTGTCAATCGAAATACATTCCATATCGCCAATACCGTCGATGATACAAAGCGGTTGCGGTTCTTGTTCGGGAATGGTTCCAAAATCTCCGGGATATACGGCGCCCGTATCTATGTAGGTAATAAACCCGTAAACCGTTGTTGCACGATCGGTATCCTTAAACCGGGGAGTGCTATGCAGCTCAAAATAATTACCGTTTGTGTCAAGGTAATTGCCGTTGTTAATATATAGCGTTTTTTCGGTTTCGTCCTTCAAGATGAACTTTACCGTAACGGCACTGCCGCCGGCGATTTGACCTTCCATTTTAGAAATTGGGGCGGTATCAAGCCAATAATACTCTTCGAAAATTCTTGCCATGACGGCTTCATCGGCAGAGCTTGAAACAAGTTTGAGGTTACCCGGCGCAACGCCCACAGCTTCGCTGATAATTTTGATTTTTGCGATATCCTCGGCATTTATCTCATTCAGCCACTCACAGCCTGTCTGATTGCGAAGAAAGTGGTTTGTGGGAGTGGGAGGCTCCAAACTGTATCCGCAAATATCACATTGCAAGTCTGCATCAAGGTTTTCGTGTTCACCGTAACAGTAAA
>JAZOBX010000041.1:0-12457 GCA_045596205.1 Eubacteriales bacterium
CATCCCAACGGGATGAATATCACGTGCCGCAAGGCACATATGACTCATAAAACACATTGGCAAACGGATTTTGAGCAGAAATTTTCATTTGGGCGGGCGTCGCTGTACTTTGTACTGCAGAGCGCCTAAACGGAAATAGAAACCGAAAATATAAATCAAATCCTCGCAGTTTTTGAGAAACGATTCATTTTGCGCAGAACTCATTTCAAAAAGCCGATAAAGCCAAAAAATGAAAGTCCTTTTCGGTTTCGGTTATGCCAAAATACGGCAGCCAATTACCAGGCGCAGCCGGGGAAATTCTTGCCTACCGCGTCGCTGGATTCATGCACGTTGGTAATGCCAAGGGCTTCGCAGAGTTCAAGATAGAGCTGGTAAGTATGCAGTACTCTGCCCTTGTCGGTCAGGTGATGGGAGTCGTTTTGGCTCATGTAGGTATAGTCAAAGATATGGTTGGAGCAAGAGCCGAGCACATCCACGCCGTACCAGCCTCTGACATCGGCATCGTATGCCTTCTGGGTCACTGCGAGAGCGGCGGCGGTGCTGAGGGCTTTCTTGCTGACGGGAGCAAAGCCGAAGAAGACCTTCACGCCCTTGTCTTCATGAAGCTGGAGGGCGGCTGCCATCAGGTCAGCGTAATCGTTGACGTTGGAGCCTGTTGCACTCTTATCGCCTTCATCGTATACGTATTCGCTGAAGTTTACGGTAAACTTGGGCGTACCGTTTTGGGCTTTGTTCTTATTGGTACCGCCGATCATATCACCGTCTGCATTGATGATGGTGAAGGGATCGGGGTAGGTCAGCTTCACGCCGCCGTGTTTGCCCACCAGATCCTGGGAAGGAACGGAGTAGCCGTTGTAATCCTGGGCGCTGCTGGCGTAACGGTTCAGGTTATAGTCGGTGATGCCTTTGAAGTAGTCAGAGTAGTTGGCAATATCTACGTGGCGGTACATATTGTATACGCCTTCGGTATCACGGAAGATCTTGAAGGTGTCCAGCTTGCCGCTACCCATGGTATAGGCAGAGGAGTTTTCGGGAGCGTAGATGAGGATATCGCCTTCGCCCAGTTGACTTGCCAAAGCTTCCACATAGAGGCGTTGGCAGGTGGTACGGATGGTACCGTAGTTGATGACGTCATATTCACCGCTCATCAGGGCTTCCAGGTAAGCGGAGGACACGCCGTAGTTGACGGAAGAGCCGCCAATAATGACGATACGAGGTTTGGTTGCGTTCACAACGGCATCCCATTTCACACGGTACATACCGTCGTAGGTGTAGGTGTAGCGGGGTGCGGTGGTGGCGTTGAGATAGAAATGGTGGAGGTTGCTGTAGGTAGCTTCGTCAAAGGCTTCGTTGGGGATGCTGAGGATACTGTCGGAGAAGTAGAGAGTATCCAGAGAAGAGCATCCTGCGAATGCGCCTGCTTGCACTTCTTTGAGGCTCTTGGTCATAGCCAGAGTGGTCATGGATTTGTTTTGGAACGCGCCTGCCTTAATGCCGATCACGTCTTTGCCGCCCAGTTTGGCAGGGATGACAACGAAGTCGTCGTTGCCCTTGTAGGAGGTGATGGCAACACCTGTGAAGGTAACGGTCTTTTGCTTGGTGGGACCACCGCTGACAGACCAGTCTCTGTAGGAGTAGGTGTAGTTAAAGGAATGGGTAGCGTAGGTAAAGTCAGACGCTGCGCTTTCGGGTCTCCAGATGCAATACAGGTCTACGTTGGCCTGGTTGGGCGCAAAGGTGATCTTAGAGCCCAGGCTGTAGCAACCCACGGAGCCGTCGGGCGCAATGCTGTATTCCATGAGAGCATAGCCGGGGTTGGAGAAGCCGCCGTCATCCCAACGGCAGTTGGGAGCGGTATAGAAGGTGAAGTCGGGGTAATCCACAACGGTGCCTTCGCCGCCGTCGATACCGTGGTAGGTAATGCTGCGCTTAGCGGTGTTGACGGTAACGGTCATGTTGGCTTGGGGATTGTCAATTTCGATGCAACCGTTAATCATATTAAAGGTGGCGCCGCTGACATCGGTAATGCCGTAGCCCTGTTCCAGAATGGGGAAGATGGAGAAGGGCTGACCTTTTTCAACAACCATAGTCTTGGAAGTGCCGTCAAAGGAGAAGTGGTCCCCCACAAATGACACGTTCACACAGTTTTCTTTCAGCGCGGTATGTACCACCACGACGGTGTCTTTTTGCACGTTGGTGACTTTTACGGTATCGTTGACGCTGTTGAATTCGCCGCCTTCAACGGATACAACGGTGTATCCCTTTTCGATGCCCAGCATAAATTCAACGGTTTCGCCTTTGTCCACGCGCACGTAGGTGGGACCGTCTACGGTGAAGTGCTCGCCGGTAATGGAAACGGCAACGCCCGTAGCCACGGCAGAGCGCATGGTGATAATGGTATTGTCTGTGATATTCTCGATTGTCAGTTTGCCTGCGGCAGGGTCATAGGTACCGCCGGACAGATAGCTGACTTCGTAACCGGAGTTGACTCGAACGGAAAATTCTGCTGTCTGGCCTTCGGCAACCCATTGTTGGGAGGAGCCTTCCACAGTAAAGTTTTCATCTGCATCCAGCACAACCATATAGGTAACGGGAGGTTGTGTAGTGGTGGTTTCCGCCTCACCACAAGCAGAAAGGACGCCCATCAGCATAGCTACGAGCATCAAGAGGGCAAGAAATCTTGTTTTCATGTGAATAACCTCTTTTCACGCGTCTTTTTTGATAGTACTATACTATCTTACGCTTATTTTATCATATATAACGTAGAAAAGGCAACCGTTTCCAAAAGAAAAACACCGCTCGGTATCACGATTTTTATCCCTCTTTTTTGGTGATTATCACGAAAGAAGCCCAAAAGCAGGGCCGTTTTGCGGAAATGCAGAGAGCAGAGCGCCTCAAAGCCTGCAGAAATGCAAAAAAGGGTTGCCAAAAACGGATTTTTGTATTACAATAATGATGAACAAGACAAAAGGAGGATGCCGTGGATATCGCATTCGAAAAAGCCATTACCAAAACCGCCTGTGCCCTTGACAGGGACAATCTGTATTTGCCCCATGGGGGAGAAATCTGCGGTATGAAGCACCAGATCGCATGCATTATCACCCTGGCAAGGCAGGCGCTGTACCCTGAGGTGTTCGGCAGAGGAGACTGCTCCGCCCCAAGCAACACCCGCGCCCTTTTAGAGGAGCTGACAAAGCGGTTTTGCGCCCTGTGCGAGACGGTGCTGAAAGGTGAAATGACCGCGGCGGGGCTAACGGCAGAAGGGGCAACGGTAGCGTTTATTGAAATGCTTCCCGAAATCAAAGCCATTTTAGAAACGGATATAGAAGCGGCGTACAAGGGCGACCCCGCCGCCACAGGCAAAGAGGAAATCCTTTTGGCATATCCCTCCTTTGAGGCGTTAAGCGTCTACCGTATGGCGCACGCCCTGTATGAAATGGGCATTCCGCTTCTGCCCCGCATGATGACGGAATACGCCCATAAAAACACAGGCATTGACATTCACCCCGGCGCCTCAATTGGCTCTTATTTCTTCATTGACCACGGCACGGGCGTAGTGATTGGAGAAACGGCTACCGTCGGGCATCACGTCAAAATCTACCAAGGGGTGACCCTTGGGGCAAAATCCTTCCCCACCGACGAGCAAGGCAACCCCAAAAAGGGCATCCA
Source organism: Eubacteriales bacterium (assembly GCA_045596205.1). Lineage (GTDB taxonomy): Bacteria > Bacillota > Clostridia > Oscillospirales > CAG-272 > UBA1740. The sequence continues at coordinate 3,670 of JAZOBX010000041.1, forward strand.
CCGCCATCCCACCATCGGCGACGGCGCGGTGATCTACGCAGGCGCCACCATTCTTGGCGGAGACACCTACGTAGGCGAGGGCGCGGTGATCGGCGGCAACGTATGGCTGACCCATTCGGTGGAGGCGGGAGCCGTTGTGACAGAGAGCCAAAGGAGCAAAAAAGACTAACGCATTTTGTCCATCATAATATAAGGATAGACCATGGAAATTATTGATATTTTTCAAAAACCCCTACAAAAAACGCCGACCATTCTGGCATTGGGGTTATTTGACGGTGTGCATATCGGACACAAAGCCTTGCTGAAAGAAACGGTGAGAATCGCAAAAGAAAAAGGCGTTTTGCCTGCCGTTTTTACCTTTCACCAAACCGCCTACAAAAAAGCCCCTTCTCTTTATCCGAGAGAAGTGACCTACCGCCAAATGGAGGCGCTGGGAATTGGGCGCATTTATGAAGCAGACTTTTCTGCCATTTCCTCTTATTCTCCCGAGGCCTTCGTAGAGGAGATTCTCCGAGGTATTTGCACGCCCCTGTGTGTGCTTTGCGGCGACAATTTCCACTTTGGAAAAGGGGCAAAAGGCAATGCGGACACCCTTTTTCGTCTTTTTTCAAAAGAGGGGGAAGAGGTAAAAGTGTTACCTCCCGTTGAGCTGGCAGGGGAGACGGTGTCTTCCTCGCTGGTGCGGGAAGCCTTAAAAGAAGGCAAGCCCGAGTGCGCCCGCGCCTATCTGGGCGAGGCCTATACCCTATACGGCAGAGTATCCCACGGAAAAGCCCTTGGCAGAACCATGCATTTTCCGACCATCAACTTAGAAATTCCCTCGGATTTTCTGGTTCCGAAGAGGGGGGTTTACGCCACGTTGGCAAAAATTGGCGATATTTTCTACCCTTCCGTCTCCAATATTGGCAGGCGACCCACGGTGGAACAAACAGAGGTCGACAACTGCGAGACCCATCTGCTGGATGCAAGCGGAGATTTTTACGGACAAGCTGTGGAAGTGCGCTTGCTGGCATATGTAAGAGAAGAGCAAGTCTTTTCGGGCAAGGATGCGCTGATGCAACAGATTGCACAAGACGTGGCGCACGCCAAAGAGTGGTTTGCCACGCACAAAATAGAAGGGCAAGCCTAAACTTTTGGCATTGACAGGCTTTTTCTCTTATGCTATAATAGTAAGGTAAATTTTAAGACAAATTCGTTTGGTCGGCTTTGACCTGAAAGGATATGACCATGATTCAAAAAATCAAAGGCACGATGGACCTGCTCCCTCTTGACACGGAGCTGTTTCGCAAAATTGAAGGGGTGATGCGGGAGGAATCCGCCCGCTACGGCTACGGCGAAATCCGTACCCCTATGTTTGAACGCACCGAGCTGTTCGTACGCGGTGTGGGCGAGGGCACGGACGTGGTGCAAAAAGAAATGTACACCTGGGCAGACAAAGACGACAGCAGTATTTCTCTGCGCCCCGAGGGTACCGCATCCGTGGTGCGCGCCCTGATTGAGCATGGCAAATTCAGCGACACCATGCCCCAAAAATACTACTACATCGGCAGTTTCTTCCGCCACGAAGCCCCTCAAGCGGGCAGAAGCCGTGAATTTTTCCAATTTGGCACGGAGCTGTTCGGTTCTTCCGCCCCTACGGCAGACGCCACCGCCATTGCTTTGGCGTCTTCGGTATTCCGCCGCTTGGGTCTGGAAAAAACCGTTCGTTTGCATCTGAACTCTATCGGTTGCCCCCATTGTCGCCCTGCTTACCGCGAGGCGTTGGTGGCATATTATAAACAACACGAAGAAACTCTCTGCGATACCTGCCGCGGCAGACTGACCAAAAATCCCTTGCGCCTGCTGGACTGCAAGAGCCCCATTTGCCACGCCTTGGCAGAAAACGCCCCCAAAACCGTGGACTACCTCTGCCCCGAATGTGACACCCACTTCTCTGCCCTCAAGGGTCTGCTTGACGAAATGGGAGTAGACTACGTGGTCGACAGCGGTATCGTGCGCGGGCTGGACTACTACACCCGCACCGTATTTGAATTTATCGCCGAAGGTATTGCGGCGCAAAGCACCGTATGCGGCGGCGGTCGGTATGACGGCCTCGTGTCTTCTCTTGGCGGTCCCGAAATGCCTGCCGTTGGCTTTGGCATGGGGATCACCCGCGTGATTTTAGCCCTTCAGCAAGCCGAAATCCCCGCTCCCACCATTCCCTCTCCCCTGCTCTATATTGCCGCATTGGGCCAAGCCGCAGGGCAAAAAGCGGCGGTGATGACCGAAGCTTTGCGCAGACAGGGTGTGTATGCCGAATGCGACGTGGTGGGCAGAAGTCTGAAAGCCCAAATGAAATACGCCAACAAAACAGGCGCAAAATACGTTCTGATGCTGGGCGACAGCGAGCTGGAAAGCGGCGTGGCTATGCTCCGCAATATGGAAGACAGCACACAAAGCGAAATTGCCATTGCAGACGTTGTGCAGAGAATGCTGAATGCATAATTTACGGCGGGAGCAAGCCCCCGCCCTACAATCTTTCATGTTTGCAAAGCAAACATTTCATGATGCCGAAGGTATCATTTCATGTGCAGGGCGCATTTCATGTTGCGACGAAGGCGCAACATTTCATCATAGCGATGCCGTTTTTTGACGAATTGGTGGAAGGTGTAAACTTTGAGAATTGGATTCTTTTTAGGAAAACACCTCATCCGTCGGCTTCGCCGCCACCTTCCCCGAAGCGGCTCAATTGACTCTTTCTGTGATAAATGGCAATTTGCTGGTTTGCAAAAAAATGCCGCTTCGCTAGTCTCCATTTATGGAGACTTTTCCGCTTTGGGGAAGGCTTAAAAGAGTCAGAACCTTTTGCGAACACAAAAACGGCGGGTGGATGATGTCCTCCCGCCTTCGTAATAATGAAATCCGCTAAAGCGGATGAAATCCTCCTTTGGAGGATGAAATCTGCCAGAGGCAGATGAAATCCTTTTTTCATGAAGAAAAAAGGAAGAAGGAAGGAGGAAGAAATGATAGACACCAGCGGATTTTTGCCCATCACCAGAGAGGAAATGGATCAGTTGGGATGGGATGCGCCTGATTTTGTATACGTGTGCGGTGATGCCTATGTGGATCACCCTTCTTTTGGTTGCGCCATTATTTGCAGAGTGCTGGAGAATGCGGGCTTCCGCGTTGCCATTCTTTCCCAACCCGACTACCGCAAAAAAGAAGCGTTTACCCTGTTTGGGCAACCGAAGCTGGGCTTTCTGGTGTCTGCGGGCAATATTGACTCTATGGTGGCCCACTATACCGTTTCGCTTCACAAACGCACCTACGATTACTATTCCCCCGGCGGCAAGATGGGGCTTCGCCCCGACAGAGCCACTATTGTGTATACCCAGCGCATTCGCGAGGCCTACGGCAAAGATGTCCCCGTGATCTTAGGGGGGCTGGAAGCATCCCTTCGCCGCTTTGCCCACTACGACTACTGGAGCAACAAAATGCGCCAGAGTGTACTGCTGGAAAGCGGCGCAGACTTACTGCTCTACGGCATGGGTGAAAAGATCGTGCTCAGGGTTGCGGAGCTGCTCCAAAAGGGTGTGCCCGTCCATAAAATCCGCGACGTGCGCGGTACCGTTTGGGTCGGCAAGGCAGGCGACAAGGTACATTTTGAAAAAGTGGAAACCGCCCCCTGGGCAGAACTGAAGCAACAGGGCAAAGCATACGCCGACGCCTTTGCTACGCAGTATGAAGAGGCAGACTCCGTCCGCGGCCGCGCGGTGGTGGAGCCCTATGACGATTGCATTCTGGTGCAAAATCCCCCTATGCCCCCGCTGTCTACGGAAGAGCTAGACAAGGTGTACGAGCTGCCTTACATGAGAGAATACCATCCCCTCTATGAAAAAGACGGAGGGGTACCTGCCATTACGGAAGTGAAATTTTCGCTGATCCACAACAGAGGTTGCTTTGGGGCGTGTCATTTCTGCGCCATTGCCTTTCACCAAGGGCGAGAGGTTCGGGCAAGGAGTGTGGAGAGTGTGGTAAAGGAAGCCAAACTGCTGACCGAAAAGCCCGATTTTAAAGGGTATATTCACGATGTGGGCGGGCCTACCGCCAACTTCCGCGGACCTGCCTGCGACAAGCAACTGAAGCATGGCGTTTGCGCCAAAGGGCGGTGTTTGTCACCAAAGCCCTGCCCCAATCTGAAGGTAGACCATAGAGAATACGGGGAACTGCTGACCAAAATCCGTGAGCTGCCCAAGGTCAAAAAGGTGTTTGTTCGCTCGGGCATTCGCTTTGACTATCTGATCTACGATAAAAACCCCAAGTTTTTCCGCCAGCTGGTGGAGCATCATATTTCGGGGCAACTGAAGGTGGCGCCCGAGCATTGCTCCGACCACGCTCTGATGCTGATGGGCAAGCCTTCGGTTTCGGTATTCAGCCGTTTCAAAAAACGCTATTACGAAGAATGCGAAGCTTTGGGGAAAAAGCAATATCTCGTGCCTTATCTCATGTCCAGCCACCCCGGGACCACTTTGGAGGATGCGGTGGACATGGCGGTGTGGCTAAGAAAAGAGGGCATTCGCCCTGAGCAGGTGCAGGACTTCTACCCTACCCCCGGGACGGTGTCTACGGTGATGTATGCCACAGGACTGAACCCTCTTACGGGCGAGCAAGTGTACGTGGCAAAAACGCCAAAGGAAAAACATATGCAGCGCGCATTGCTCCAGTCTACCCTGCCCCAAAACAGAGGATTGGTGCTTGAGGCGCTGAAGCTGACGGGCAAGGAAAACCTGATTGGCTACGCCAAGTATTGCCTGCTCACCCCCGACAAAGCCACTCGCCAGCAAAAGCCCACTCAAAAGCCCGAAAGCAAACCGCTTTCAAAGGACAAACCCAGCCAAAAGAAAACGGGCAATGTCTGGGGCACGGAGCAAAAACCCAAGAGCAAAGGAAAATCTTCCGCCGCTTCTCGCTATTCTCCCAAGACCGCAAAAGCAAAAGCCTCACGCACCACCGCCAAAAGCACGCCCAAGGGGCAAAAGAAAAAGAGATAAAAATGAGGTTGCCGCAAATCTCAATTTGCGGCAACCTTTTTTGCATATATCAATTCGGACTCAAGAACGCCTTCGGCGTGTGAAAACTCTAAACTGTCTCGCCCACGAGACATCTTAGTGTTGGGCAACGCCCGATTCTTAACGACCCGCAAATTGAATTTGCGGGTTTCTTCACTGTTCACTTTCTATTTGCCCGAGATCCCGATGCTACGCATCGCCCTCTGCGGGTTGGTTGGAGATTTTGGGCGGATGGGAAACGGGAGGAGCAAGCCCCTCCCCTACCAGTTGGTTGAGGATTTGGGCAATGTGAAAACGGACAGTCGGGACGCCTGTCCCTACAATACCATGTTTGCGGAGCAAACATTTCATGATGCCGAAGGTGTCATTTCATGCACGAAGTACATTACATGTTGCGACGGAGGCGCAACATTTCAAGACGGCTTTGCCGTCATTTCCTTTCCCTATTGGTTGGTAGAGATGTAAAGCACGGTGAAGGCGGGGCGAAAAGAATTGTGTTTTGTCTTGTTTTGTCACCTGTATTGACAGGGGTGGGACGGTCATTTATAATGAAATGACAAGAAGAGAGGAGAGGCAAAATGGATTTGCTGTATATACAGGATGTGAAATGTACGGAGATGCTGAGGGGGAGGACGAGGCGGCTCTCTTCGTCCTTTCGTGAGGTGCTGTCAAGACAGCTCTCGCCCAAGCTGCTAAGAAAGGTCAGACAGCCTGCAGAGGCAAAGGATGTGTATGGGAAAATATGTTTGTCGGCGGGGAGATATTCGGGATATGAGGTATATCGCAACGGCATCTCTGCCCTGCCCTTCCGCATTGAAACGATGCCCTGGGGCACTTGGGTGGGGGAATGCTTTGTGATATGGAAAAGTCTGCCCGGGAAAGGCATTTTTACCCCTTGGGACGATATGGGAGACGAAGATGTGGAATGCGGTTTGCTGATTGACCGCAAAAACACCGATGCGCTGAATCGCGCTCTGCGATTGTCTTATGACCCCAAAGACACGTCTCCCCTGTTTGGGGTGGAGATGCGGGTGTATGGGCAGGCGAGACTGGGTAGAAATGACCTGCAGATACGGGTGGCGGAGAGAGTGTCTTCTGCCATGCTTTTGGAGATCGCGTATCTATGCGAGAGCTTTGCAAGAGACAGGCAGGCGGACATTCAAATAGAAGGCTGGCCAAGGCAAAGGGGTGACTTTGTGATTGGTCTTACCGTAGAATTGAAAAAAGAGTTTAAGCAAGCCTTTGGAGGGTTACTGCAAGCCTTAGAGAAAGCATCTTTTACCATTTGCCATGTTCAATGCAATGGAGACAGACTGCGCTTATAGGCGTTTTGCATTGTATAGAACAAAAAAACACCGCACCGAACAGGCAATCGCCCATTCGGTGCGGTGTTTATGGTTTTGCTTTTGCGACGGGTTAATCGCAAAGGCGGGGTGTTGTTACTTACGCGATAGAGTTGAATTTAAGGGTGAACTGGCTCTTTTTACGAGCGGCGGCGTTCTTGTGGATAATACCACGAGCGGCAGCCTGGTCAACCTTTTTCACAGCCAGCTTGTATGCTTCGCTTGCGGCTTCTTTGTCACCAGCGAGAACGGCTGCATCGAATTTGCGAATAGCAGTTTTCATTTGGGTCTTCATAGCCTTGTTTTGAAGAGACTTGGCAGAAGTTACGAGAACACGCTTCTTTGCAGATTTGATATTAGGCATTTCTTACCTCCAAAATATTTAATGTTTTCGGTGAGTCGGGGATAAACCGCTATTTTGCATCTGAGAGGGTATGCTCCATAGCACTTTACCAGCGCACACCAGACATTCTTACACAATTAAGAATTATAGCACAACTCTTCTGATTTTGCAATAGGTATTTGAAAGTTTTTTGTTTTTTTTGGAGAAATTTACGGATTTTTTATGAGAGGGGGAAAATGCGTTTTTGGCGTTGGATTTTGTATAGGGAATATGGGGAGACAGGCGAGGATTTGGAACGTGGCAGAAAGGCGGGCGAACGCCCCTCAACCCTACGGTTATCACGTTTGCGGAGCAAACATTTCACGTTGGGTCGGAGGCGCAACATTTCATTAGGAGAATGTAAACTAAAAAGGAAGTCGCAAAAATTGCGACTGCCTTGCTCTTGTTTTGACTGTAAACTAAATGTAGTTTAGAGTGAAGAGTGAAGAGTTAATTTTGATTGCAAGCAATCAAAATTAACCGACGAGACCGGAGCGTTCAATACCCTGCACCAGGTAACGCTGGCAGAACAGGTAAATGATCACCAAGGGAAGGATGATCAGAAGGCCTGCGGTGTTACGGATGGCAGAGTAGAACATGGGTTGGCCTGCGTAAGAGGTTTGGAGACTCTCGGGAATGATACGGAAGACGTCGGGAAGCAGTAAGGTCTTGTTGATGTCGCCCGTGAAGAACAGAGTGGAATAAAATTCGTCTGTCCATTGCCAAGAGAATGCAAACAGGAAAATGGTAATCATCATAGGCACTGCGGTGGGCAGGATGATCTGCAGGAAGGTGCGGAAGGTGCTACAGCCGTCTACGTAGGCGGATTCTTCCAATTCATCGGGCACGCCCTTGAAGAAGGACACCATCATGAAGATATACAGACCGTTTTTGAAGCCGATGCCTGCAAGAGACATGAGAATCAGGGGCCAGAAGGTACCTGTCAGCTGGAGAGTACCACCCGAAATCAACTCAATCAGACCCTTATAGTTCCAGGATTGAACGGTGAACAGATCGAAGTTTACGAAGTGTTGCAGAAGGGAGAGTTTCAGGGTGGAGTGGGGGATGGCCATGGTGATGATCACGAACAGGAACACCAGTTTGTTGCCCTTGAATTTGAACTTTGCAAGACCGTAGCCGATCATACAGCAGATAAAGGTCTGGATCAAAGCGCAAACGATGGAAAGCAGGGCGGTGTTGAGCATGGCTGTGAAGTATGAGTTTTCTACAATCAGAGCCTTGTAGGTGTCAAAGGTCCAATGGAGAGGAATCATACTAACGGTTGCGTCTACGAAGTCTTCCTTCGCCATAAAGGAGCGAAGAATCTTGGAAAGGAAGGGAGACAGAATCACAAAGGAGATACCGATCATGAGAATCAAGCGGCAGAGATACCACACTTTGTCAATCCAGAAGGAGCCGGAGGTCAGTTTCATCTTCAAACGTTCTTTGAAGGTGATTTTGCCTTCGTATTCCACACGGATCTTATTCTTGGATTCCTTGGTGATACGGGGTGCAGTTTGGGTATTGACATCCATTTGTTCGTCCTCCTTTCTCAATCACGTTTTTGATAGAACACGAATGCGGACATGACACCTGCGCAAATGCCCACGATGAGCAATACCACAAGGAAGTAGATCCAGGACATTGCCGTTGCCAGATGGCGGTTGGGGGCATTGTAGACATTGTCGATGTAGGTCATGACGACATTCGAGCCTTTGGTGAAGGAGTCAATGACTGTGTAGATGGCGTTTACCAGAATCATGGGGCTGATCATGGGAATGGTGATCTTCCAGAAGGTTTCCCATGCGGTAGCGCCTTCAATCTCACACGCCTCGTAAATGGAGGGGGAGATGGATTGGAGACCTGCAAGGAAAATCAGCATCTGTACACCCGAGTCGTTGATCAGCTGATACACACGGGTCACAAGACTCATGACGTAGGTTACCAGTTCCCCACCAACCTTCATGGTGGAAAGGAGGGTTGTGGCATCAAACATACCCATAAAGCCCATCATT
>JAZOBX010000042.1:0-1906 GCA_045596205.1 Eubacteriales bacterium
AATAACAACCAAAACAAAAACAACCAAAGCAATACCCAAAACAGCAACTACAACAACCAGAATAACAACAATAGCAATAACAACCAAAACAAAAACAACCAAAGCAATACCCAAAACAGAAACGAAAGCAAAAACGAAAACAGAAATCAAAACACCAACCGTCAGTATTAAGTCTTGCCCACAAGTGCCATGCGTTTCGCTTGGCACTTTTTCTTTTCTTTTTAAAAAAACCGCCTTGACTTTTCCTCTTAGCTGTGCTATGATACCTCTATCACAGAGTAGACGGATAAGCGTCATTTAGTGTTGCAGAGACGGGGAGTTGCTCTGCAAACGAAGAAGCCTTTCGGCTCGCGGTTTATTCGTCGCATCCCGCTGTCAAAACAAAACTGCATGGAGTTGTCGCAAATGTCTTTGTGACAGTCTCATAGGGCGGACGGATTTGATGTGCAAATACGAAAGCCCCAAGGGCAAACGGATTTGATGCAGAAAGCCGCGCTTGCGCTCCGAAGGCGTATTTCCATACGTCGAGAGAGGGCAAACGGGGGTAGAAACCAAAAAAATATAATGAAATTCTCGTAGCACTTGAAGATCATTATGTGGAGTTTTGTTCCAAGTATTAAACGTATAAGGAGCAGAACAACAAAAACCTATTTTTCGGTTTCGGTTATGCGCAAATACGGAAGCCCTCCTTTGGTCTTGCTTTGCGGGAATGATAGGCAAAGGAGGCCTTTTTTTCATGAAAAACAGATTACATGACCGTATCCGTCTGGATACCGTCCGCTATATGACCGCCACCGCCATGTCCGTTGCCATTGGCACCGTTTTGGCGATTCTTTCCAAGCAACTGTTTGGCAGCTTACCCATTCGCCTTGACCTGTCCGTTCTTGCGGTCATGCTCATGGCTCTGCTTTTCGGATTTCCCCACGGCACCCTCGCCGCGGTGCTGATTGACGTGCTGAGCAGTATTTTCTTTTATCCCCCCTACCTGCCCATCACTTTCTGTAAAATGCTGACAGGTCTGCTTTTTGACTTGCTTTTGCAAAAGGTCCGTCCCGCGCCCTGGAAAGGCATTTTGATGTTCCTCCTTAACGGCGCTGTCATTGACTGCCTCTTTATGGCACACGCACTCTACTGGCTCCAAGGGGGAAGCGTCGGTTCGCTCTTGCTCATCAGAGTCGGCTCTGCCGCCGTCAATGTGGCGCTCTATACGGTATTTTTGTACCTTGCCTATCCCAAAATGGAAGCGCCCCTCTATCTCACGCTAAAAAAAGGAAAACGTAAAGATGCAGAAGAAAAAGACAGAATTTGAAACCTATGCCCATAGCTTTCAGGCGTTTCCGCGTCTTGGACTGGAGCGGATTTCTGCTTTGATGGAATGCCTTGGGCATCCCGAAAAAGACTGTCGGTGCATCCATGTGGCAGGCACCAACGGTAAAGGCTCGGTCTGCTTTGCTCTTTCCTCCGTACTCAGCGAAGCGGGAGAGAAAGTAGGGCTTTACACCTCTCCCAATCTTGTTCGTGTCAATGAGCGCATCAGGGTTAACGGAGCGCCTATTTCCGATGAAAATTTGGCAAAAATAATCGGGGAAGTACAGGTGGCTTGTGAAGCAGTTTTAACAAAAACAGGCGAAACCCCCACCCCTTTTGAAATTTGGACGGCATCCGCCTTTTTATACTTTGCCCGTCAGAGATGCACCTTGGTGGTGCTGGAAACAGGCCTTGGCGGCAGATATGACGCCACCAACGTCATCACAGAAAACGAACTGTCTATTCTGACCCGCATTGACTTTGACCATACCCAGCATCTGGGCAATACCCTAAGCGAAATTGCAAGCAACAAGTGCGGCATTCTGAAAGCGTGCCAGACCCACAAAACCGTTTTGTCTGCTCCCCAGGACGCAGAAGC
>JAZOBX010000043.1:0-2106 GCA_045596205.1 Eubacteriales bacterium
AGGCTTGGATTTTGCTTTGCTATGGGAAGTCCCAAGGGGCAAACGGAAATAGCAAAAAAAATACGAATAAATCTCTCGCAGTTTTTGAGAATGAATAGGTTTTATTTAAGAATAACTGAAAAGGAGGTATAGAGCCAAACTCTATACCATCCCTTTTTTTGTTTGCGGTTATCACCAAATACGACAGCCCCTTATGCGAGGTTTTTCCATTTTGTCAGCAGCTGCCCGATAACGCTCTGCTTGATGCGGATAGCGGTTTCGTAGACAGATGCGATCTGGTCGGCGTTGGATTGGTAGTTTTTGTTGCCTTCTGCGCCCATGAGCATATAGTGCCAAGCATAGGTCTTGGCGTCGCCGTTGGAAGCGGAGAGCAGGTCATCCAGCGCTTTTTCACGAATGGACACGATGTTTTCGTAAATCAGGTCAAGCATTTCTGCCGTACCTGCGTCGGAGGTGTATTTGTACTTCATGGCGTAGTTGTAGTATTCGTTGACAACGTCGCCGGAGTTTTCAGAGCAGTACTGAATGAAAGCGGAAATCTGACGGGGCTTGGTGGTGGACAGAGAGATCGCACCGCACTTACCTACGTTGTGGATCAGGGTGTTGTATTCCAAGTCCTCACGGAGCTTAGGAATCGGTACAAGACCGAATTGCTGTTCCATTTCCTGATAGGTTTCTGCTTCTACCGCGCCCATCATGGCGCAACCGCCAAAGAGAAGCGTGCCGGATGCAAAAGCATTCAGGATATCGTTCATCTGGGTTTGCAGATCTGCGTTGTCAGAAAGAGACACGCCGTCGGAGGAGAACACCTGAGCAATCTTGTCAAAGATATCGTAGAGCTGCTTGTTGTTGATATTGTATGTAAAGCTGTAGAGACCGTTGCGCTTGTCATCCACTTCCACAATGTTGATGTTGGTGGAATATACCATACCCGAGGTAGACTTACCGCCAAGGGTTTCAGCGGCAAAGCCAAGGATATCGTCCATGGAGTTACCGTCGCCCGTTTTATCGTTGTAGATCTTCTGGCTGACGTTCATGAGATAGTCCCAGGTCCATTTGCCGTCGATAACGTCCTGATAGAATTGGTCGATGCTGTCGTACTTGGTATCGTACATATCAATATTCACGGGGAGAACCATCATGGCACGGATCAGGTCGATGTAGTATTGGCTACCCAGCAAATACATTTTATCGGAGCTGAAGGTCAGACCCGCCATGAAGTCGGACAGATACGCGCTTTCCAGAGGGTTACCGCTGGCGTCGGTATCTTCGGGGAATTCAAAATAACCGCCTTGGCCGCCATCGGCTGTGACATAGTCGGTGGTCATGGTATACAGATTGCGGAAGCAACCGTCAAGGGTGGCTTTCATCATATCGTATATCATGTCGCAATACATATCGGGCTTGGATGCGGCGTTCTTTTCGGTATCAATGATGGTACCCGATGCCACACTCCATCCTTTGTCGATGTAGTAATATTCCAGGTTTAGTCCCAGCACGCCTGTGGCTTCCAGGTTGCGGGTGTAGACCAGGTTTTGCACCTTGTCGGATGAAGGACCGTCAGGGCCCTGCATATACTTTTTCGCACCCGACATCAGTTCCGCGTCATCGTAGCGGCTGAGTTGCAGGCGGATGGTATCGTCGCCAAAGTTGACGTCGTCCCACTTGTCTGCGCCCTCGATGGGTTGATCACCCGGGCGAGTGGACTGAGAAGGACCGCTCGGCGTTACGGTGGTAGTGGTTTTTTCGTCACCGCATGAGCAGAGCAATACCACGCAAAGCAGCATCATCATGCACAAAAGTATGATGCGTGATCTTTTCATACAAGTTCCTCCCATGGAAAATAGGGCATAATACCCCCATAATGATTTTTATATAGTATACTTTATCAAAAAATTAAGAAAAAGTCAAGTGAAAATCGCAACCGATACAAATTATTCATGATTTTCGTGCATTTTCACAAGAAAAAGCGAAAAAACCATGCCATTTGCCCAAAAGGTGATTTGGGGTCGCGGATACAAAAATGAGTGGCAAAATGCCACTCATTTTTGTACTTTAGTGGATTATCTTTGAAAAATAGAAGAAGTCGGATCGTAGCCATGTCGT
>JAZOBX010000044.1:0-2329 GCA_045596205.1 Eubacteriales bacterium
TGTTTTTGGTTTGCTTGGCTTCGTTTAAAATCACACCAATGATATGACAACCCGTCTTTTCCAGCTGTTCTTTGGCTTCCACGGCAAATTTTGCGCTGATTTCGTCTACGGATACCACGAAAATGGCACCGTCGCAGTAAGGAGCAAGCATTGCCGCGTCAATGACCATGCCAATGGGAGCGGTGTCAAAGAGAATATAATCGTATTCATCTTTTATGCTTTCCAGCAATTCACCCACCATGCGAGAGCCCAGCAATTCAGAAGGATTGGGAGGGCATTGACCGCCAAAGATCACGTGCAAATTGGGGATTTGGGTCTCATAAAGCACGTCGTCTAAGCTTGCCTGTCCGGATAGGTATTGGGAAAGCCCCACAATGGTGCCGTCTAAGGTTTGCTTCATGCGGCGAAGCAGGGAAGCCTTGCGCAAGTCCGCGTCGATGAGCAACACTTTCTTGTCAATTTCTGCAAGAGAAGCGGCAATCTCAATCGAAGAAGTGGTTTTCCCCTCGTGGGCCAGACAGCTGGTCACCATAATGGTTTTCATTTCGTTACTGCAAAACAGCAGATTCGCACGAATGGTCTTGAAAGACTCTTTCACAGCGTAGTGCTGCGCTTTTTCATTTATGGTAAAAGTAATTTGTTTCATTGTCATCCTCTATTCTGTGGTTTGAATGATGTAAGTGTCAGTTTTGTAAACAATTATTCGCTTTTAGGCTGTTTGGACTGACCGTATTCACTGTATTTACCGTATCTGGAATAGTAAGCGGTGTAGTAACGGCTCTTGATTTTGCCTGCCGCATCAATGTTGGGAATCATGCCCAGCAGGTTCAGCCCCAGATATTTTTCCACGTCTTCGGGAGTTCTGATCTTATCATCAAACATATGAATCAGAAGGAATACCACGTATACACCAAACACCGCCAAAACAGGAACAACCATATGCAGCATGGTGATTTTGGAGTTGGAAGGGCTGTTGCCCACAAATCCGTCGTCCACAATGCTTACGCGGTCTACGTCAAAATTGACTTCAATCTGTTCTTTTACCAAACGGCAAAGGCTTTGCGCGATCAGTTCGGCATTCTTCTTGGTAGAAGCGGTATTGGTGAAGCAAACGAAACGTGTATCGTCAAAGGTTTCAATTTTAATATCTCTTTCCAGAGACTTTACGGTGACGTGACCTGTGAATTCAGGATTCTGCGCCAGGTCTTCCACAACCATGTTGAGAAAACTGGGCGTTTTCAGCAAACGCGCCACGTCGTTTACCATGTAAAGGTCAACGGAGTAGTCACCTGTACCGTAAGAGCCGCTACCTGAGCCGCTGCCTTTACGGATGACCACCAGACTGGACTCTGCGGTATACTGTTCCTGGTAGGTCATAATGGCATAGGTGAAAGTCAAAGCGCCCACCACGATGCCAACGATGGCCAAAACAATCCAGCATTTTTTAAAAACCACCAGTAAATCGGTCAAGCTGATCGTTCTTTCGTATTCAGTGTTCATTTTTTCCATTTTTGAAAACCTATCCTTTTTTGTTCTATCGTCATTCTTATCAGTCAAAAAGTGTTTGTCCCTGCAAAATGGCAAGGGGCATATAGTAAAACAGTTCCTCTGCCGCTTCCCGACCTAAATCTTTTTCCACGGCAAGGTACGCTTTTTTCAGCACAGGCGGGCGTTGCTCAGCGCCGTGTCCGTCACTGGATACAGCCGCTACCGCGCCGCACCGTAGCATCTTCCAGGCAAACCGCTTGGCAAAAAATCCCCATTTTCCAAACAGGGAAGAAGCATTCACCTGCAGTACCGCGCCTGTGTCTTCTGCCAACGCCAGCAGTTCCTTTGGTCGTTTATATAGGCACGCATACCGTTCCACGTGCGCCACAAGAGGAATATATCCTGCGCCGGTCAATTGGTGCAACCCAAAAGAAAAGTCATAAAAACTAATGTCAGGCGCAAACTCCACCAGCACGTACCGCGTACCGTTCATAGAGCGGTATACACCTTCTCTCAAAGCAGGCAAAGCCTCGTGAGAGAAAAACAGCTCATTGCCTCTGTACAAAGTCAGATCATGATACTGCTTTGCATACTCTGTCAGTTTCGCAAAAGCATCGTCTCCACTCTCGCCCGCTTGCCTTACAAAATACGAATTGGCGTGGGGTGTCAGACAAATATGCCTTGTTCCATCCTGGTAGGCAATATCCAGCATGGCGTACATTTCCTGCTCGTCAGAGGCGCCGTCGTCGATGCCGTAGAGCATATGGCAATGCAAGTCAACAAATCCGTTCATACCGTACCTACTTTTGTTTAGCTCTGCCACGCATCAAAACCTGCGCCA
>JAZOBX010000045.1:0-3789 GCA_045596205.1 Eubacteriales bacterium
GGTTTGATAAAAAATCATAGAAACGTCCTCGTTTTTGATAAAATCAAAGCAAAATCTACAAAAGTATTCACCAAAAAATATTATACAACTTCTCCCTCATAAAGTCAACCGATTGCGCGGATTTTGCATTTTTAGAAAGGCGAGACGTTCTGCCCCGAAAAATCTCTTTGCTTCGCTATCCAAAACTGTTGCAAAATAGAAAAAAATATGGTATGATGGAAGAAAGAAAACCATTTTTTATCTCAAAAATAAAACGAAATTTCTTTATTTATGAAAATACCCCCCTCAAAACAGAAGGAAATTGCGACATGAAGATTGTTTTATGCGGCATCAACGGCTCTTGGAGCCATAGCAACCTTGCCATTCGCTGTCTGCGACCGAATTTGGAAAAAGCGGGGTTTTCCGTTGTGCTGAAGGAATACACACTAAGGGACAGAGACGCCCATGTACTGGAAGACCTGGCAAAAGAAAAGGCCGAGGTCTACGGGTTTTCCTGCTATATCTGGAATATTGAGGCCGTGATGCGGCTTTCCCACGCCTTGCATCTGATTCGCCCCGAAAGCCGTATCGTATTTGGCGGGCCCGAGGTATCCTTTGGCATAGAGCGTTTTACAAAGGAAGAATGGATTGACGCCATCGTGTCGGGCGAAGGCGAAGAGGAAATGGCAGGTCTTTGCTCCGCCATCGCAGAGGGCAGACCCTTTCCGCGAGTGATCTACGCCAAACCGTCTTCCGCCATGAGAGACGAGGGGATTTTATACCGTAGCGGCGAGCAGACGGGCGGTATTCTCTATTACGAATCCTCCCGCGGTTGTCCTTACCGTTGCGGCTACTGTCTTTCCTCTACGGTGCATTGTCTGCGGCAGAAAACGGTAGAGCAGACACTCGCTGATTTAGAGGCTTTTGAGCAGTTAGAAAGCAACTGCCAAATCATCAAATTTGTGGACCGCACCTTTAACGCCGACAAAAAACGCGCTAGCGAAATCTGGCAGGCGTTGCTCTCTCCTCGCTTTACCAAGCATTATCATTTTGAAATCTGCGCGTCGCTGCTGGACGAAGACAGCTTTTCCATTCTGCAACAGTTTCCAAAAGGAAAAATCCAGCTGGAAATCGGTCTGCAAAGCACCCATATCCCTACCCTTGACGCCTGCGCCAGACACATTGACCCCCAAAAGGTCATTGCCGCCGCCAAGCGTATCCACGACTTTGGCAACATCCACGTGCATCTGGATCTGATCGCAGGGCTTCCCTTTGAGGATTACGGTCGTTTTGCCCGCTCTTTTGACGATGCCTACGGGGCGTGCAATATGCTCCAGGTGGGCTTTTTGAAGCTACTTCATGGCACAGCTCTGCGAGAGAAATCAGACGAGTTTGGCTATGTTTTCCTAAAAACCCCTCCCTATACCATCTTAAAAACCGACTGGATGTCCTACGAAGACCTACAAAAGCTCTCCCACATGGCAGAGGTGGTGGAGCGGTTTCACGAAAGCGGACGGTTTGCCCATGCTCTGTGGTATATTACCCCCTATATGCCCTCGCCTTTTGGATTTTGGGAAGGCTTTACCGACTATTTAGCGCAAACCGACTCGCGTCCTCTCCAGCGCATTTCCCAAAAGGATGCCTATCTCTACTTTTTCCGCTATGCTACGACTGCTCTCAAAATAGAAGAAGACCAACTGAAAACCTATCTGGGCGCAGACTACTCTGCAAGCGAAAATAAACAACCGCCCGCCTTCCTGCGCATAAAATGACGTTTTTTGTCGCATAAACGGGCAACGTATGCCAAAATACGAGGCAAAGCGGCGGGAACCGGCCAACGCAACACCGCGAGAGCAAATCAACACAAAACGGCGGGAGCAAGCCCCGCCCTACGCGCAAACGCACGAAAAAACTAAATCTCATAAGTATGCAAAACGGCAGAGGAAACAATCCCTCTGCCGTTTTCTTACGTTTTCACATTCTCCGTCAATTTTAATGGAGAAAACGCTTTTTCTTTTTTATCAATGGGTAAACATCAAAATATCCCGACTTTCCGCAAAATCACGATTTGCAGAAAAACAGTCAATGCGGAGAACACCGTGGTCCAGACCACCAGTTGCCCTGCCAGCTCGTCGTCTCCGCCCATTTCTTTTGCCATAATGGCGCTGGAAACGGCGGCAGGAGAACCGAATGCGGCGATGTATGCGGCAAAATGCCGTCCTCCGAAATGGGGGAAAAGAATATAGGCAATGCCAAGGGCGAGGGTAGGCACGACAACTATGCGCACCACCGTCCCTGCCACGATAGGCTTCCACAACCGCTTTACTGCCTCTACCTTAAACCGACCGCCCAGCACGATGAGCGCAAAGGGCGTTGCCATTTTTGCCACGTTTTCGATGGCTTTATAAAGGAACGGAATGTCTGTGAGACGGAACGCCACTTGGACTTTCTGGAGCAACGCGCGAACAAGCAACGCCAAAAATCCGCAGACCACACCCCAGATCAAAGGGTTTTTCGCCATGTCCAAAAGTATTTTCTTCCAGTTGACCTTCTCTTTGCCGTCTCCAAAAATGCTAAGCGCCAACACCGCTAAAATATTAAACAGCGGGATGGTAAAAGCAGAAAGCACGCTGGCATACGCCGCCCCCTCGTCGCCAAACAGCATAGTGGCAAGGGGAATGCCGATCAGGGCGAAGTTACTGCGGAACGCCACCTGGAGCTGTACCCCTCTTTGGCGCGGTTCCTTGCAAAGTACCCGCACAAGGGGAATGCCAACAAGAAATATCACCACCAAAAAGAGCAAAACGTAGAGAATGAAATCCCATTCAATGTCTGAAAAGCTCTTGATGTTATATACGTTATAAAACAAAAGCAACGGCAGAAACGCCCGAAAGGTCAGGCGGTTGGCACGGTTTAAGAAGCCTTCTTCAAAGAGACCTCTTTTGCGCAAAAAGATGCCAAACAAAATCAAAAGGACGATAGGCCCAATGGCGTTGATGGCGAATAATACGGTTTCCATAGTAAATCCTTTTTCGCCTCATAAAGAGGCAAGTGTCATTTTTAATAAAAATACAAGGGGGTTATGCCAAAATTTCTTCAATTTGGCGCAGTTCCTCTGCGCTAAAATGGGTATTTTTCAAAGTTTCTACATTTTCTTTCAGTTGAGAAGGACGGCTTGCGCCCACAAGAGCGGAGGTGACAACATCATCGCGGAGCACAAACGCCAGCGCCATCTGCGACAGACTTTGTCCTCTTTCCTCTGCCACTTTCGCCAGGCGGGCAACCTTGCCCATGCGCTCGTCGGTGAGGTGTGCAGGCTTCAGATAGCGGGAATCGTGACCGATGCGGGAGTCCGCAGGAATACCGCCCAAGTATTTACCCGTAAGAATACCGCCTTCCAGAGGAGAATAGCAAATGCATCCCACACCTGCCTCACGGTATACGTCGGTCATGCCTTTTTCAATCCGTCTGTCAAACATAGAATAGCGGGGCTGGTGAATTAGGCAAGGAGTGCCCATGTCTCTTAAAATTTCCATAGCTTTTTTGGCGGTTTCCACGTCGTAGTAATTAGAAAGACCCACGTACAGCGCTTTTCCCGACCGCACGATCTGATCCAGCGCGCCCATGGTTTCTTCCAGAGGGGTTTCGGGGTCGGGGCGGTGGTGGTAGAAGATATCCACATAGTCCACATTCATGCGCTTGAGGGACTGATCCAGACTGGCGATCAGGTACTTGCGGGAGCCAAAGTCGCCGTAGGGCCCGGGCCACATATCATAGCCAGCCTTGGTGGAGATGATCAGCTCGTCACGG
>JAZOBX010000046.1:0-11156 GCA_045596205.1 Eubacteriales bacterium
GTATAGGTCAATGCCAGGTTGCCTGCATTGTCAATGTTTTCGGACAGGTCAAGAACAATATTTTCTTTGTTCTCAAGATAATAGAGATCAATTTCTTTGACAAACGCTTCTTGTTGTACAACGGGAGGCAGTTCATTGGAAATTTCTACGGTGAGTTCTACCGTCAGCTTTTCCACACCGTCGTAAGAAACGGTGATCGTCACGGTGACGGTAGTGCTTTCGGACACTTCCCCTGCGGTCAGGGTGAATTTGCCGGCTACGATGTCGCCAAGGGTCACAGCGGCATGGTTTGCCAGAATTGCATAAGTAATCTTGCTCAGACCGTTGGTATTGATAAGGTCGGAAAGGAGGATGTCTTTTGCATCTCCCGAGGTCATTCTGAAGGAGGTGTCAGCATCTGCCACTTCTTCAATGGGTCTGACGGTAAGCGCCAGACGGGCCGCGGTGAGAGCGGCGGTAACCCGATCAACGGTTTCCCGGGTCACAGCAATATCGGAGACAAGGGCTTTTGCCTCGGCAAGCTTTTCCAGATAGGCGTTGTAGCTGTCGGCAGTGTAGTCACCCTGCTCTGCAATTTCAAGAGAGAGCTCAGCTGTGAGGGCTTCTTTATTTGCCAGAAGGTTTTCTGCCACAAGAGCATTTTCGGGAATAAGGTCTTCTGCGGGATAGTAGGTGTGCAGTTCGTCAAAGTAAACCACACCCCAGCCGCTGGATGCATAATCGTGGACAACGAATCTGACCTCTTGGCCCATCCATGCGCTCATGTCCACCTTGAAGGTCACAAAGTTGGCAAGGAATACGGTATTGCCGATCATGGCGCGTCTGTCTTCCAGACTGTATTCGCCTGCGGGGAAATCGGTAAAGCGGGTATTGCGGTAGAGCGCCAGCACTTCGCCGTCTTTATTTTCAACGGTAATGTAAACGTGATGGTTTCCGCCGCCGCCCAGCATATAGGTGGCGTATTGGCTGTTGACAAGGAAATAGGAGGACGCCAGCATACCGTGGGAGAATTCTTCTGCGCCTTCTGCATAAGCGGAGAAGTACTTCCCTTGGTTAAACATGGCGTAGCCTTCGCCCCAGAAGGTGGTCTTGTCATCAATGCCGCCAAAGGGTCTTTCGCCAAGGGTATTGGTCAGGGTCCAGCCGTCCAGACCTTTTTCAAAGTTGCTGTTTGCCACTCTGTAGGCGCCGGTGTCTTTGATGCCCAGGGTATACGTATAGGTAAGGGTTTGGAGTTCTTCGCCCACAAGGCAGGTAACGGTAACGGTGAAGGTCAGGTAAGCGGTGTGCTCGTCATAGCTGCCAAGCGCCAGCGTATAGACGCTACCGTCAAGAATCAGTTCATCTTCGCCTTGCTTGACGGAGAATGCCAATGCCAGTTGGCTGGGATTGTTGATGTTTTCGGCAAAATCAATGACCAGGTTTTCTTTGTTGTCCAGATCATACAGATCGTGTTCTTTTGCCACTTCGGGACCGTACAGCACGGGAGCCACCACACGGACGGCGCCGCACTCGTTACAGTCGGCGTCGCAAGCGTTATCGTAGATATGATCTGCGGGAGTACGGGTGGCACCGCATTCGTTACAGTCCGCGTCGCAAGCGTTGGCATATACGTGGGCGGTGGCGTCTGTTTTTTCACCGCAAACGGTACAAGCGTGCCAGTGTTGTGTGTCATCTTTGGTCAGGGTATCAGCGGGGGTATGTCCGTTTTCGGGGACGGTATCCTGAGGAACGGTCACAGTACCGCATACGGAACATTGCTTACCTTCGGTAAGACCTGTTTCGGTGCAGGTAGGCGCTACTGCTTCAAGGGTTTCCTCGGTGTGAGGAACTTTGGCAATGGCCTCGGTATAACTGTCACCGCAGGTGCAGGTGAAGGTTTTTACGCCTTCTTCTGTGCAGGTAGGTTCTTTTGTGATCTCTTCGATATGCGCATGCACGTGGGCGGTGGTCTGGTCAACGGTGAGGTCACAGCCAACCAACAGCAGCATGAGAGAGATCAGTACGCCAAAAGTGAAAACAGCAAATATTTTTTTCATGTTTGCT
Source organism: Eubacteriales bacterium (assembly GCA_045596205.1). Lineage (GTDB taxonomy): Bacteria > Bacillota > Clostridia > Oscillospirales > CAG-272 > UBA1740. The sequence goes on from JAZOBX010000046.1 coordinate 2,047, forward strand.
CTCCTTATACTCTTAATTGAGTTTATTTTCAATCAGAATGGATTCGGGTAACTCTTGGGTGGATTCGTAATAGGTGATAAAACTGTCAACTGCCAGACAACCCCAGTCTGCTGCGGCGTTATCGACAACTCTGATATAGACTTCCGTTCCCATAAAGGCAGACAGGTCTGCTTTATAGTGGAACATACGGCCTTCGTGGTCGGGGGTATTGTCGTTGTGGTATTTTGCGATGGCTTGGTTTGTGGATGCATCCACGATTTCAATGTAGCATTCCGCATTGTAGCCACCGCCAAGCTTAAAGGTGATAAATCCTGTGCCGCCAACGGTAAAGGTGGAGCTGGTAAGCGTGCCTTTTGCGGCTTCCATGGATCCCATCACGTCTTCAATACCCGAAAACAGGAATCTGCCGTCTTTGCCGTAGGGCTTGTCGGCGTTCTTCCAGAACACGTCCTGGCCGGACACATAACCCATTTCGGTCTCGCCCTCGGTGGTTTCAAGGGTCCAACCGGTCAGGTCACCTGTTTCAAAGTCGCCGTTGAGCACCTGGTGAGGATTATTTTCGCCAAGGACGGTATCGGGCAGGGGCGCGGGCTTGATGTCTGTTGCCATATTGGCATTTGCAGGCACGCCTGCGATATCCTTATAGTAGGTCACGAAGCTGTCGGCGGTGATCAGACCCCAACCGCTTGTGGCATTGTCCACGATGCGGATCTTCAGGCTTCTGCCCATAAATTCTGTCAGATCGGCTTTATAGAGCACCATGTTGGCAAGGTTACTGCCATTGTTGATGATGCCAATGCCCTTGTCGCTGAAGAGACGGTTGGCGAAACGCGCCACTTCTTCTTCGGTTTCTGCATCAATGACGGAAATATAGCATTCCAGAGGATTGCCGCCACCGCCCAAGAGGAAGGTGATGTATCCGCTGCCGCCAACGGTAAATGCAGAGCTGGTGAGGGTACCCTTGTGGGATTCCAGCACGCCTGCGCCTTCGTCTACAATACCCGAGAACAGGAAGCTGCCCTTCTTATTGTAAGGCAGGTTTTCTGCCCACCAACCGTAGGCGTTGGTCACTTGACCGATCTTCTCGCCTGCGAGGGTCCAGCCTGTGAGATCTCCCGTTTCAAAACCGCCGTTGACAATCTGGTATTCACTTTCTACCATCACGTCGGATTCGTATTTGGCGAAGAAGGATTCGCTGTCGATCCAAAGGGGCTTTTCGGGCCAGTAGGTCTTCACGCTGTCCAGTACCAGACAGCCCAGCTCCTCGTTTGAAGCGTTGGTGTCTACCACTTCAATATACATGGTTTCGCCAATGTAGGCGGAAAGGTCGGCATAGTATTGCACCATGTTCAGCAGGCGCATACCGTTTTGCACGTAGGGGAATTGGTAGTTCCAATATTTGAAGTTGGAGTATCTTGCCACTTCCACGGCTTCGTCTCCCTGCTTGACCATAAAGCGCAGGTAGGTTTTGCTGTTATCTGCGCAACCGCCCAGCTTATAGGAAACGTAACCCGAGCCGCCCAGCACGAACTCAGAGGAGCGCATCACGCCTGTGGCGGAGGGCATATATTTTCCGTAGTGGTAGTTACCGTCGCGGGAGTAGGAAATGTTTTCATTCCACCACACGCTTTCGGTGTTCACACCCTCGTTTGAGAAGGCGTCACCTTCCACAACCGTCCAGCCTGCCAGAGAGCCCGTCTCAAAACCGCCGTTTTTGATTTCATTGACGGAAGGAGCATCCACTACGGTGGCGTAGTCGGTCACTTTGGTGAAGAATGCGCCCTCTGTCTGGGGGTCTGCCATCTCGCCGATGCGGATATCGTCTACTGCCAGATAGCCGTAATAGTAGCTTTCGTCGTTGTCAACGATACGGATATAGACTTCCTTGCCTGCGTATTCCGACAGATCCAGATAGTATTCATAGAAGTTGTCGGTGTTGTATACGCCTGCGGCATAGCGTTCGGGAATGATGTATTCTTCGGTGTGTTCATGGAAATATTCGTTGGTCTGCATGGCGATCATCTTGTCGTTTTCTGCCAGATAGAAACCAACAAAGCAAAGTCTTTCTTTGGCTTTCAGGGGCGCGCCTGCGCCTTTGCCCACAGTCAGAGAACCGCCTGCCAGCTTCAGGCTGACGGTGCCGTCGGTGGGAACGGTAAAGACGGTAGAACGGAGAGCGCCCGTTCTTGCGCCTGCAAATTTACCGTGGTAGCCTTTGCCTGTCAGATACCAGTTGCCTGTGTGATTGATGGACAGGATATTATGGTTGGCATCGTTTTCAAACATGAAGGTTTTCTGAGAAGAAACAGAGTCATCGCTGAAAGCATTTCCGTATTCTACCGTCCAGCCGGACAGGTCTGCGGATTCAAAGCCGCCGTTAAGCAGGGTTTTGATTTCAGGCTGGGGCTCTTGATCGGGATCTTTATCGCGCCCAAGCCAGAGGCACCCCACCAAACCGAGGCACAGCACGACTGCGCAAACGATGCTGGAAATGATGATTATTTTTTTACGCATACCGTACCTCCTTAATCACCCAGGTTGCCCATGTTTCCGTAGTAGGGAGGCGTGACGGTGTCGCTGTAAGCGCTACCCATACGGTATACGGTCAGCTCGGTAAATTTCATATTTGCATTGTTGTCAAACATTCTGAGATAGTCGGAATCGCCGTATCTGGGGTAAATTCTGGTGGTGAAGCTGATCACACCGTCAATATACACCTCCAGCATAGAGCGGTCCATGAGAATGGTAATTTCGTATTCGTTTTTCACTCTGCCCCATTCGTGGCTGGGTTGACGGTTCACGTAATCCAGCAGCGAGGATTGGAGTCTGTCTACCACAACGCCGGTGTTTGAGAAACGGATTTCCGTTCTTTCGGTTCTGCCGTCAACGTCATTGGGGTTGTAGCGGAGAAGCAGACCTGCGGAGTAGTTGGGGCTTGTGGGATCAAGGGTGATCTTTGCTCTGATTTCCAGCATATCGCCGCGGATCTCGGAAATCTGCGCGTTGATCTCATCGGCAGTCTTGCCCTCGCCCGTGTAGGAATAGAGCAGCTCCTGTCTGAGACTTTCCACTTCCTTGACAGGCTCGCGGATCACCTCTGTGCCGTCATCGGAGAGCCACAGCTCCAGAGGAATGGCGAAGTTGTGCGCCCAGCCTGCGGTGTAGTTTTGGGCAGTACCCGCATCCTTACCTTGGGCAATGGCGTACAGAATGGTTCTTCCCTGCTCGTAGTCGGTCTTGCCTGCGGCAATGTCTTCTTCGCTGAGGAAGCAGAAGCCGTTCTGGCCCGTGTACACGCCTCTGCCCAGGTCAAAGAGCTTGGGCTTATCGTCATCTGCAATGAATCTGCAGGTGGTTTTATCAAAGGTACCGATCCAGTAGTAGCATTCTACGGTGTAGCCGTCTACGGTGTATTGGGGGCAGTCAAACAAAATGTATTTCGTTTTAGAGCCGTCTTTGGTGCTGATGGGAAGCATGACCACGCACTCCCAGTGAGCGCCCTGCTCGGGATAACGGATGTAGTCGCATTGGTAGAGATAACCGCGGTGTTGCCATTCTCTCATATCCGTGGAGGTGTAGACCACGGCAGAGCCGCCCGCATCGGGAATAGAGGTGGAAACCATCATGTAATAGATACCGTCGTCATACCAAACGAAGGGATCGCGGAACTGTTCTCTTTCACCCTGCGTGTTATCGTTGGGCTGGGTAATCACCAGCTTATCCTCAACCACCCATTCCACAAGGTAGGGGTCATTTGGGTCTTTGGCATGGGCAAACGCCACGTTTTGTCCGCCGTGGTTGGGATTACCGTAGAGATTCGTACCTGCGGTAATGGCAAGCCAGGGAGTACCGTCGGGGCCGATGCAAGCACCGCCCGTCCAGATCCCTTCAGGGCAAATGCCTGCGGTAGGTACCACTGCGTCTTTGACATATTCCCAATGGATCATATCAGGGCTGACGATGTGCGCCCAACGGATCTGGGACCAGTAAGGGCCGGCAGGGTTATGCTGATAGAATACGTGGTACATTCCCTTGTAGTAGAAGGGAGAGTGGGGCTCATTCATCCAAACTGCGGGAGGAATGGCGTGGTATTGGGGACGGTAACGGTCGCCCTCGTATACGGAGGAATCCAGCGCAATGTCGTTCCAGTCCAAGAAGGGATGCTCTGCGGCGGTGTCGGTATCGCTATAAATTTCACCGATGTCTTTGGGAGTGAGGGCAGAAGAATACACCTGCACCTCGTCCAGAAGGCCCGAGATCATCTGCCTTTTAATACCGAACTCGATCTGGGGGCTGACGTAGCTACCTACGCGAAGGGGTTGCTCGGTGGAGATAATGCTGGTGGCAACCAGCTCGGGAATCAGCGCCTCGTATGCTTTTTCGCCGTTGTAAAACAGACCTACATAGCCCGTTTTACCGTCGAAGACAACGGAAACGTGAGACCATTCGTAGAGAGGAAGGGCGTTGATGGGATCGTAGAAGCCCACCACGAAGTCTTCTCCCGTTTCCTCGCTGTGAAGCGCCAATTGGATGCCCCACATGCCCAGTCTGCCGTAGCCAAGCAGGAAGCCCTCGCACATTTCAATATCCCCTTTATTGAGGATAGAGGTCATGCGGGTATGTCCTGCGGCATCCGATGCGCCGTCGTAATAAACGATATTTTCAAACACTCTGGGCGCGACCCAAGCGGAAAGGGTCATAGCGGAAGAGGGGGTGGTAAAGTCTCTGTTAACGATGTAGTTAGAGAAGCCGTCCATGTAGAGGGCGTTGCCTTTTACACCGGGTCTTCTCAGGGGGTCGTTGGGTTCTTTAAAGAGATCGGCCGCGTTTTGCTCGTTGAATACGTAATTGATCGTATAGTCCTTGCCGCTGACCGATTCTTTTGCCATACTGCCTGAGATTTCGTCCAGGGAGTAGTGCAGGACAAGACTGCTGCTTTTATCGCCGTCTTTGCCGTCATCTGTGCCTTTGTCGGGGTCCTTACCTCCCCCGCAACCCGATACTGCCAAAAGCAGCATGGTCAAAAGCAGAAATAATGCTATAAGTCTCTTCAGTTTCATAAGGTCCTCACATTTTCAGCCCGGACGTACCAAAGCCTTGTACAATGTATTTTTGTGCCGCAACGTAAGTTACGAAAATGGGGATACTGGTAATCACAAGCGAAGCCATGATCTCACCCGTGGTAATGCTTTCTATACTCTTGATAGAAATGAGCGCCGTCTGGATGGGAAGCAATGACCAGGAGCCGTCATCTGCCGCAGGCAGGATCATAGACGGCCAGAGATAATCGTTCCACACGCCGATAAAGCAGAAGACAGCTACCGTTGCCAGAATGGGCTTGGACAGGGGCATAATCACCTTGAAGAAAACGCCAAGGGTGTTGGCGCCGTCCATACGCGCGGCTTCTTCGTATTCCTTGGGAATGTTCTGGAAAAACTGCATAAACAGGAAAATATTGAAGATGCTGATTGCCGCAGGCAGAATCACACCCAAAACCGACATTTCCTGTTTAAGTCCCAGCATGATCTTCACAATGGAATACAGCGGAATAATGGAGGTTTCCACGGGTACGACGATCAGGAAGATAATCATAAAAGACAGCAGTCTTTTGCCGGGGAAGGTCAGCTTTGCCATAGCGTAGCCTGCCAGACCGTTGATGAGAATGTTCAGCACGATAACGATGGCGGCGTAGGTAAAGCTGTTGAGGGCATATTTCCAGATATCGTAATTTAGCAGTACGCTTTTGTAGTTATCAAATGCAATGCCCAGATTGGCGAAGTCGGGCAAAAACATATGAAGAGTGCCCACGCTTTCGGCATATGCAAACTCACTTTTGGTAGAGGTGGCAAGCATATACAGAATGGGGAGGACAAACACAACCGACAAAACAATTCCGACCACGTAATAGACAACTTCTTTTACGGTTTTTTTCACGGGTGTTTTGTTGGGTCTGAAATTCGGTAAATCTTTGATATTCTGATGCATATCATTTCTCCCTGAACATTCTGCGCTGCATGAGCGTGATGCCGCCGATAAAGATGGTCATCAGCAGAGCCACAGCCGATGACTCGCCCACGAGACGTTCGGTATAACCGCTGTTGTACATATAGTAAGACAGGGTGACCGTATGGGGCATATAGCCCGTCATGAGCATAGGTTGGGTCAGTATTCTGCAAGCACCAATAAACACGGTGATGAGAATATAGACGAAGGTGGAGCGAAGACCTACCCAGGTCACGTTCCAGAATTGGTGCCACCAGTTGGCGCCGTCCAGAGAGGCCGCCTCGTACAGGTCTTTTCTGATATTGGAAAGACCCGAGAGAAAAATCAGCATCTGGTATCCGCAGCCTTGCCATGCGCTCAGCACGATAATGCAAAGCATGGCGGTTTTGGGGTCACGGAGCCAGTCGTGGGGCGGAATGCCAAACATACCGATCAGAGAATTGAGCAGTCCCCCTTCCCCGGGCGCCAGAATCTGTTCCCACAAGAATGCGGTAACCGACAGCGAGATGACCACGGGCGCAAAAAAGCACACCTTGAAGATCTTACTGCCAAAGCAGGGGCGGTTGACAAAGAGCGCCAGCAGTAGCGCCAGACCGATTTGGAGCGGCACTACGCCAAGCACGAAGGTCACGGTATTTTTGATAGCGTTATAGAGCATTCCCTTGGCGGAAATTTCTTCAAAGAGGCCTTTGAAGTTTTCCAGGAACACAAATTCCATATCGTTGGGTCTGAGCAAATAGTAGTCGGTAAACGCATAGCCAAGAGAATATAAGATCGGCAAAAGGATAAACAGAAATGCTAAAATAACCGACGGTAGCAGCATCAGATACGCGGTGGTCGAGGATTTCACCCGATACACCTCTTTACGCCGCTTTGCGGTGGACAGGTCATAGACCACAAATCCGCCGAAAGCGCACAAAAACAGTCCTAAAATAATGAGTGAAGTTGTTGTCATATTTTTACTTCGCCGTTATGTAATCAGTTGCGGCCTTTTACTTTGTCCATTGCATCCTGCAAGGTGTTGGTGGCGTTGTTCAGAAGATCGCTGACTTTGCCGTTGCCCAGACCGTAGATGATTTGGTTAAAGGTGGTGGAAAAGGTGGGGTATGCAACGGTCACGGGGCGTTCTCTGCCGCTGAGCTCCAGCTGTTTGAGAAGGGTGTATTCGGGAGAGCCGACAGCATAGTTTTTCACCACGTCTCTGCGGGCGGGGATCATGCCCGTTGCGGTGGTGATGGCTTCGGAGCTTTCTGCGGAGGTCATCCATTTCAGCAGCTCCAGAGTGGCAGTTTTGTCGGTGTGGTGATTGTTGGTGATGGCGTAAGACCAGCTACCGGTTGCGCTGGCGGCCTCAACGCCCTTGGGATAGGGCAGAAGTCCCCAGTCGTCGCGGGAAGCAAATTCGCCTCTGTATTTGTTGTCAAGGTCGGGAATGGTCCAACCGGAAGACAGATACATACCCACCTTACCGGTAAAGAAGTCGGTTGCGCCGATAGAGTAAGAGGTGTAGCCTGCAGTGATCATATCCTTGATGAATTGGAAGCCGCGCGCGGTTTCTGCGGAATTGTAGTAGCCTTTTGCGGTGTAGCCGTCGTCGGAAACGAAGCGGCCGCCTGCGGCGTAGATAAAGGGATAGAGCAGGTAGGGAGCGGTTTCGTCCTTGGTAGCGTCAAGACGCATATCCACAGCGGTTACACCGTGGGATTTCAGTCTGGCGCAAACGGCTCTGAATTCTTCCAGCGTCCAGGGATTTTCTGCGGTATAGGCGTCAACGTTGATGCCTGCGGCGCGGAAGATCTTTTTGTTGTAGAAGAAGCCTGCGCTGGATTCCTGAATGGGCAGGCCGTAGAGCTTGCCGTTGTATTTGTTGAGGGAGAAGAATTTTGCCTGTTCGTCAGCGGAAATCAGAGCAGTGATATCGTAAAGGAGACCTGCGCTGGCGTAAGCGGCGGTGTTGGGGGCGTCAAAGGTGATAATGTCTGCCAGAGTGCCTTCCAGCTGGTTGTTTTGCAGTTCGGTTTCATATCCCGACGCGCCTGCGCTACGGGCTTTGAAAATGGCTTGGGCTTTGATCTTACGGTCTTTGTATGCCGCGTTGAAGGCATTGATGCGTTTCAGATACGCCTGACCTTCTGTGGAGGACTTATCAACGTGGAACATGATACTGATGACGGTGTTGCCTTCTGCATCTACGGCAGGGGCATCGCCTTCGCCTTCCTTGTCGCCGCAGGCAACCATGCCCAGCAGCATCATCATAACCAGTAAAAGCGAGACGATCGAAGTTAAAAGCTTTTTCATGTTGTTTCTCCTTACATAAACCTTTTATATTTTTTATTTTGCTTTATTGGGATCTGGTGGTTGTGCCAAGAACGAATCTGGTTGGCAAAACGGTTCTGTGGCAGGTGTCTTCGCCGCGGATTTTCTGAATCAGCAGACGAACGACTTCTCTTGCCATTTCCTCGATGGGTTGCTCTACGGTGGTGATCCTGTTGCTTCCCCATTGGGTGAAAATGCCGTCGTAAGAAACAATCTGCAAATCGCGCGGAATGTTTTTCCCCCGCTTTAGCGCCTCTTCGTAGAAGAACTGCGACAGTGTATAGCCCGACACGAACACGCCGTCTACGTCGGGGTACTTTTGCATGAAGTCTGCCACAACGGTCATCTCTTCCCCATGCTCGATCACTTTATTGACCATGCGGGGAGACAAGCCCTGCTCTGCCATGACGTCAAGGTATGCCCGCGCCCGTTCCAGCACCTCGGATTCTACCAAAGGCTTGGAGCCGATGTAGCCCAGCTTTTTCGCGCCGCGCCCTATCATATACTCCAGCGCCTCTCTTGTGGCATCGTAATTGTTGCTGGTCACGTAGGGAATGTTTTCCCCAAAGGTTCTGTCGATGGATACGATGGGACAGTTTTGCAGTTCCTCTTCTTCGTGCATATAGTGGGTAACAAACACAGCGCCGTCTACTTCTCTGTGCTTGATCTTGGTGATGATCTCGGTTTCTTTTTCCACCTTTTGCTGGGAAGATACCAAAATCACCGAATAGCCGTATTTGCTGGCTTCATCCTCTACGTAATACGCCAGCTTGGCAAAGAAAGGATGGCTG
>JAZOBX010000047.1:0-5089 GCA_045596205.1 Eubacteriales bacterium
GGATTTCACCAAGACCCCCAACAACCGCGAAACAGGTTGGCTGGCGCTGAAGGAACTGCTTCGGGTGGGGCGGAGCGGAAAACCTCGGCTGCAAATTTTCCGCACCTGCACCCGCCTGATCCAATGCCTGCCCGAGCTGCAATACGACCCCAAAAAGCCAAACGACGTGGCAACAGAGCCCCACGATATTACCCACGCCCCCGACGCCCTGCGGGGCTTTGCCATTTACTTTGCCCGTCCCACACCGCCCCCCGAAGTGTCTGTACGGCATCCCTTTTCTTTTCGGGACTATGAGGAGGACTACGAGCAAGCAGACCCTGCCACAAGGGAGTATCTCAGGCGCAAGTGGGGCAGATAACGCAAGAGAGGCGGCAAAAACGCCTTTTTACATACCGCTTTTCTTGCATCATTTACGAGAGCGATCGATGATTTTGCTCTTTGCAAAATAAGGAGTTTTGTATGTACATTGACCAAAACCAAGACCGCCGTCAGTTTTTCGCAGACCTGTACGAAAGCACACGGCAAAAATTACAGGAGGTAACAGAGCGCCTGACACTCTGGCAAGAGCAGTACAAAGGCTCAACACAGCTTGACGGCTCAAAAGAGCAGGCATCGGCTGTGCGCAACATTACCTACGAGATCATTGAAAGCCAGATCGACGCCACCGTTCCCGCCCCCAAGGTGGAATGCCGTCGGTATAGCGAAAAGAGTCTCCGCTGTGCTGAGGCAACGGAAAAACTGCTGTCTGCTCTGCGCAGTAAGCTGCCCTTTGAAAAGCTCAACGACATGGACGAGCGCTACACCTATATTATGGGCGGCAGCGTTTGGCTGGTGGAATGGGATAACAGCGTGGCAGAGGGAGACGAGGTGGGCGACGTGAAGGTCAGTTGCCTGTCTCCAAAAGACTTTTTCCCCCAGCCGAATATCTACGAAATTGAGGATATGGAGTATTGCTTCTTGCGCTTTACCACCACAAGAGAAGACCTGGTCCGCCGCTTCCGCGTCAGCTATACCGATACCCTTCTTGCCAAAACGGAAGAAGAAAACGGAGTGGCGTCAGAGGGCGACACCGTGACCCTTCTGCTTTGCTATTACAAAGACGAGGAAGGGGATATTTGTCGCTTTGTGTGGTCGGGAGATCTGGTGCTGGAGGACAGCCCCCGCTATTTTTACCGCAAGGCAGAAATCTGTCGGAAATGTCAGCGCAGAAAAGGGGATTGCGAATGCTCTGCCCCTGATTTTCACATGGGCGAGGAGCTGTTTGAAACGCCCCTTTGCGTGATGCCAATGTGTGAGGAAAACAATTCTCCCTTTGGCGGAGAGGACGGGGGAACCCCTATTTTTTCTGAAGAAGGCAGGGGGTTTTTCACAAAAACCGTAAAACTGCCTTACTATATTCCCAAAAAATTCCCCATTGTCATTCGCAAAAATACCTCCTGCGAAAAACAGCTGCTGGGGCAATCAGACTGCGAATATCTCCGCCCCATTCAGCAACAGATCAACAAGGTAGAAAGCCGTATTCTGCAAAAGCTCATGCGGTCTGCCATTACCCCCGTCGTGCCTGAGGATGCGCAAATTACCATTTCCAATCAAGTATTCGGGCAGGTGATCAAGCTGCGCCCCGGGGAAAGCGCCTCCGACTACGGCACGGTAGACACCACCCCTGATATTTCCAAGGATATTGCCCAAGCCGAGCGAATGTATGACCACGCCAAACGCCTGATCGGTATTTCCGACGCCTTTACAGGCCTTGACCAAAGCAATATTTCGGGGTATAGCCGACAGCTGCAGGTGTCCCAAAGCGCAGGGCGTCTGGAATCCAAGCGCCGCATGAAGCACGCCGCCTATGCGGAAATTGACCGTTTGATTTTTGAATACTATCTCGCCTATGCGGACGAGCCCCGCACCGTTACCTACAAGGATGCAGACGGTCACTTTCAAAACGCCTGCTTTAACCGCTACGCCTTTCTGAGCTACGACAAAAACACCGACAGCTTCCGCTACGACGACAGCTTTCTCTTCTCCGTAGACCAGAATGCCACGCTGGAAGGGCAAAGAGAGCAAATGTGGGAACGAAACCTGCAAAATCTCCAGGCAGGCACCCTGGGAGACCCCTCCCGTCCTGCCACCCTGCTTCACTACTGGCAAGCCCAGGAGCGGGTGCATTATCCCTATGCCAGAGAGAACGTGGAATATTTTGAGGGACTGGTGAAAGCAGAGCAAGAAGAGCAACAGGCGGCAAATTTGTCTCTGTTTGATACCGCAAACGAAGATGCAACGACTCCTCCTCTTCCCTTTACAGAAGGAGACACAAATGAGTAACGTAAAACAACCTACCCTGAAAAACCGCAAAAAAAGCCTTGCCCTGTGGCTCAGCCAAAATCCTGATCTGAAAAACGCCATGCAAAAAGGCGTAAAAACCGCCCAGCAGGACTATTTGCGCTCCCTTTCCACCTACGGCACCCAAGGGGAACAGTTGGCGAAAGCAGGGCTTTACGGAAGCGGATACAGCGAATATCTGTCGGGCTTGGCGTATGCAGACAGGCAGAACCGCGTGGCACAGTCCAAGCGAGACAAGGAAAACGCCATGTCAAAGGGCTATTCCGCCTATCTGCAAGGTTATGAAAAAACCAGAGCGTCAAGCGAAAAATCCGCCCTGTCCGAAATTTTAAAGCAAGGTATAGTTGACCGCGAGCAGGCGTATCAGCTGGCGGCAAGCCATGGGCTGAGCCACAGCGACGCCCTGCGGCTGTCCGAGACGTCTGTTGCCCTGTCGGAGGAAAAGCAGAAGAAAGAAAAGGAAGCCCTGCGCCTGCAGGTACTGCAGAAAATGCTGAATTACGGCTTCAAAGAAAAGCACGGTATCCTCTATGCCCAGACCTACGGCTTCAGTGAAAGCGAGGCCACAGAGCTGGCAAAGCTGGCAGAAAGGCTCTATCGCGCCAAGCGGCTGGGGCTGATGAATTCCTCTTATGAGGACCTGATTGGCTATATCAACCAAAACTATCCCCAAAACTAATCCAATTTTTTAGAAGGAGTTTTTTATGAAAGCAAAAACACCTAAGCAAAACCCCTACCAAAACAACAAAGGCGGTTTGATCCGCGCGCCCTTTGTCTCCCAAAACGAGCCTGCCGCCCGTAAGGAAACCGCCAAGGGCGACCTGCGTACCCCCAAAAAGTAAGAAAGGATAAGATAGGCTATGACCGACTACCAAACCCCATCCGCAAAAGAAGACGTTCTGCCCAAATCAGAACCCCTTGCAGACGAGCCTGCCTTCCCCGATACGCCTGAGGATCTGCCTTCTTTTGAAGAGGCAGAACAGCAGGGCGAGGAGGAAACGCCTCTGCCCGAGGAGGAAATCGACTACGAAAAAATGGCAGAAGAAGACCTGCGGGTCCTGCAAAGCAAATTTTCCGTTTGTCGGGGCATCACCCACATCAGTCAACTGCAAAATCCCCTGCGATATGCAGAGCTGAGAGACCTGGGACTTTCCCCTGAGGAAGCCTACCTTGCCACCAACTACGCCCGCCTTTCCGCTTTTCAGAAGGATAACCGCAGTCACCTCTATTCTGCCATCCCCAAGGGAGCAAAGGGCGAGAGCATCAGCGCAGACGCATTGGCGCAGGCGAGAGATCTGTTTGGGGATCTTTCGGATGGGGAGCTGATTTCTTTGTACCGCCGCGCCACAGGCAAACGCTGACACGTGGGGGCTTTTCCCGAAAAACCGCAAATGCTCTGCCAAAAAAGGCGGGGCAGACAAATCAAAATAGAAAAGGGCAGGAATTTCCTGTCAATATAAGGAAGGAATCGTATGTTTCAACTGATTAAGATTGAATACGGCAGAGACAACATCCCCGAACCGATGCTTCTGCCTGCCACAGAGGGCGTGAGCTATACCGTTGGCACCGCCCTTTATCTGGACAAGACCAAGCACAGCCTGGCTGTGGCAAGCGGCGACACCACCGCCGAATATATCGCCCTTGAAGACAAAACCGCCAAAGCAGGCGAAAAACTGCTTTGCTACCGTATCTTCCCCCAAATGGTCTTTGAAGCCCCTCTCACCGAGGGCAATGCTTCTACTGTGACCGTAGGCGCAAGAGTGCAGTTTTCTGCAGACGGCAAAGGCCTTACCGCCACCGCGGCAACAGGCATGACTATATCGGGCAGCGCTGTCAAAATGGCGCTGGGCGGTACCGTCATTGACACCATGGGCGCAAAAGCCGCAGGCGACAAGCTTCTGGTCAGATTGCAATAACAAAGGAGAGAAAACGGAATGTCTATTATTTATTCTAAATCTTCCGGCATCCACAACGGTGCCATCGGCAAGCTGGAAACCCCCATCAAAATGGTGATTGAGCATGAAAGCGACCTGCTCACCAAACAGGGCGGGATCCGCGACTGGCTCTTTAACGTGGAAAAATCCAGCCGTTTCGGTGAAACCCTCGTAGGGGAAAATGAATTTGGCGTATTCCGCGCCACCGAGGAAGGTAGCGGCGCAGAAAACGATACCACCGAAGAAACCTATTCCAAATTCATTGAGCATATCCAGTTCATGAAGGAATTTACCATCACCGCGCAGATGATGGAGGATGCCAACTACGGTGTGGCGGCAGACGCCAAACGCCGCGCGGAAAACTTTACCCGCGCCTACTATAAGACCCAACATAAAATTTGCGAATACGCCCTTGCCAACGGCACCGCCACCAAAGGCTCTTTCGCAAAAGCCACCCTTGACCTGACCACCCCCGACGGTCTGCCCCTGTTTTCCGCTTCCCACAAATGGGGCGGTAAACGCCAAAGCGGAGTGCAATCCAACTTCTACTGGGGCGACATTTTCTCCAGCACCTCCGCCTTTGAAGAAGCGTTGGCAAAGCTGGCGGTCATGCTCCGCAACATGAAGGACGAAAACGGCGAGCCTCTGGGCTACACCGCCGACACCCTGATTCTGCCCGGCAACCGCCCTATGGCGGAAATCATTGCCAAGAAGGTCTGCGGCTCTGACGGCGCCCTCGGCAACGGCTACAACGACATTAACCCCCACTACGGCAACTGGAACATCGTGGTGATGCCCACCTGGCAAACTTCAGA
>JAZOBX010000048.1:0-5583 GCA_045596205.1 Eubacteriales bacterium
GCAGAAGCCAGAGCCAGAGGCTACGGCCCAGGGCGTTTCTCCTTTAACGTAAAAGGCGGCAGATGTGAGGCGTGTGAGGGCGACGGCGTGAAGTGCATTGAAATGCACTTTCTCCCCGATGTCTACGTAAAATGCGACCAATGCCAAGGCACGCGCTACAATGCGGAAACCCTGGATTGCCTCTATAAAGGCAAAAATATATCAGACGTTTTGAACATGACCGTAGAAGAAGGCCTTTCCTTCTTTGAGGGCATTCCTTCTATTACAAAGAAACTGCAGACCCTCTATGACGTAGGGCTTGGTTATGTGCAGATCGGCCAATCCTCCACCACACTTTCGGGCGGTGAAGCCCAGCGTGTCAAGCTGGCAACCGAGCTGGCAAAGCGCAGTACGGGCAAAACCGTCTATATTCTGGACGAGCCCACCACGGGCCTTCATACCAGCGACGTCAAAGACCTGATTGAAGTGCTCCAAAGATTGGTAGATGCAGGCAATACGGTCATCGTCATTGAACACAATCTGGACTTTATCAAAACCGCTGACCATATCATTGACCTTGGCCCCGAAGGGGGAGACGGCGGTGGTGAAGTGGTGGTTACAGGCACCCCCGAAGAAGTGGCAAAGCATCCCACCTCCTACACGGGTATGTTCTTAAAAGAAAAGCTGGCGAAGTTGAAATAATGTAAATGATTATTTACAAAATATCAAAACCCCCCGCCAAATAATACAAAAAACACCTTTAAAAGGAGCAAGCGCCATGAAAATTGCTTTGGAAAAACTCCATCCCGCAGCCGTCCTGCCTCGTTATGCCACCCCCAGCTCTGCGGGCGCAGACCTTTGCGCTCTGCTGGAGGAAGACAGTATCGTCATAGGAGCGGGCGAAACCAAACTGCTCCACACGGGCATCGCCGTGGCAATTCCCGAAGGATACGTGGGACTGATTTGCGCCAGAAGCGGACTTTCTGTCAAAGAAGGACTTGCCCCTGCCAATAAGGTGGGCGTCATAGATGCGGATTACCGAGGAGAGCTGATGGTGGCGCTGCATAACCATAGCCAAGAGGAACGCAAGGTCACCCAAGGTCAGCGCGTCGCCCAACTTCTGATCATGCCCGTTACCCAAGGCGAGTTTACAGAAGTGTCCTCTCTTTCTTCCACTGAAAGGGGCGAAGGCGGCTTTGGTTCTACGGGAAAATGATCTTCTGTCTTTTCTCATATTTCCGCTACAACAAAAGGCAAACGCAGAACATCTGCGTTTGCCTTTTTCATTGTATCACGAAAACCGCGCCATAGCGGCGCGGTCCAAAAAAGGGTACACCGATAAGCGGAAAACAAATCAAGTATAAGCGAAAAGTGTTTTTGCGTCAAAGGCTCTCTTAGGGAGGGAGCTGTCAAGCGTAAGCGAGACTGAGGGAGAATACGCAAACTTAGTCAAATAGCTGCAATGAGGGGTGTGGGATCGTAGTGGTCGTAAAAGCCTAATTATGGGTTCTAAGCCCCGTGGGGTAATGGTTTTTCGCCATGCCAAGACTGACCTTGATACCGCCAAGCGCATATCCGTCTACCAGAATAACGCCCCAACCGTTTCCTGTGTCGCAGGGGATCACATCTCCTTTTAAATAGGAAAATACCAGGGGGTCTTGACCGGAAAGAGATAATTTGGTTTTAAAATCGCGTCCGTAAGCGGTGAAAAAGTGGTGATAGGGAATCACTCTCCCCTTGCGCACCTCTCCGATTTTCACTCCAAATGCGTAAATATGCTCGCTGGGGAGCGGAAATACAACTTGTTTTTCTTGCAAAATAGCGGAAGGCGGAAGGACGTAGCCTGCCTTAAAGGGATGGGCGGTCAAGGTATTGCCTTTTTGCAAGCATTCTACCAAAAAGTCTGCCGCTACTTGCTTTTCTTTTACTTCATCGGCGGTTGGCTTTCTTTGGCTGCCCTTTT
Source organism: Eubacteriales bacterium (assembly GCA_045596205.1). Classification (GTDB taxonomy): domain Bacteria; phylum Bacillota; class Clostridia; order Oscillospirales; family CAG-272; genus UBA1740. The sequence goes on from JAZOBX010000048.1 coordinate 1,943, forward strand.
TGTCTTTTTTCTTTTTTTGTTTGGGTTCTGTTTCGGTGTCTTCTTCTGCCTTTTGCAGCAACGCCATGTACTGCCCCTCCCCTTGGGCGAGGTAAGGGTAAAACCGTCTTGTTTTGGAGAGAGGTAAACCGCTTTCTTCTATCCCTGCCACTGTCACCTTCTGCACCTCCTCAGGTACGGACAGGATGGAAAAATCGGGGTGCGTACGCAGAAATTCTGCGACCACGTCTTCGTTTTCGCATTTGGAAAAGGTGCAAGTGGAATACACCACATACCCGCCTGCCTTTACCGTCTCTGCGGCGTACGAGAGAATCTCCAGTTGCCTTTTTGCGCAAACGGCAGGACTGTCTGCGCCCCAGTCCGACAGCGACTCGGGCATTTTGCGAAACATTCCTTCGCCCGAGCAGGGCGCATCCACCACCACCGCATCAAAATATGCGGGAAAATAGCGGGCAAGCGTTTCTGCATCCGTATTTGTGACCACCGCGTTACGAATGCCCATGCGCTCTATGTTTCCTGCCAGAATAGAACAGCGGCTGTGGTTGATTTCATTTGCCACCAAAAGCCCCTCTTCCCCGATGCGATTGGCAATCTGCGTGCTTTTGCCCCCGGGCGCGGCGCAAAGGTCTAACACGCGCATCCCCTTTTTAAGAGGCAAACACGCCACGGGACACATGGCAGAGGGCTCTTGCATATAGTACGCCCCTGCATGGTGGAGGGGGAGCTGTCCGACTGCTTTTTCCGTTTGGAAAAGAAAACCGTCTTTGGTGTAGCCAAGAGGTGTCAGCGTATCTTTGCCCAGTTCTCGCTCTACCGCCGCTTTTGCCGTTGACAAGTCGGCTGAGGTCAGATTCAGATGCAGACCCCGTGTGGGAGACTGTCTGAGCGCTTCAAGATACGCCTCAATATCAAAATGGGGAATGGCTTTCAGTTCTTCTATGTAGGATGAGGGTAACATTCATTCTTCCTCTTTTTTGTGTTCTTGCTTTATTCTATCATATTTTTGAATACATTGCAAATTTTTCTTTTCCCTCGCTATTTCTCTTGCGTATTCGTTTTCTATCTGCTATAATAGAGTGCGAAAGTAAAAAGAAAAGGAAAACAGCATGAAAACAACAATGAAAAGAATATTGGCGCTGCTTTTGGTGCTTTGCTCCCTTTTGCTTGTCAGCTGCGGCGGCAAGTACAGCGAGGTGAGAAGTTCCCGCAAGGACAGACAAGTGGTTGCCAAAATTGGCAAATACGATGTAAAATACGAAATTGTCCGCGCCCTGTTTCATACCATGAAGCCCAACGTAGATGGCGGAGACGAGTCTGTTTGGGATTCTGCAGAGGCGCCCGTCTACTTTGAACGCACCATGGAAAAGGTAGAAAAATATCTGCTGGACATTTTCGGCGCCTTCGCTTTGGCGGAGTCCGTTGGCATTGATCCCTACGGCAAAGAAATTGACGAGATGATTGACAGCTACGTTACCGTTGATATTGACGGCGGCACTTTCAACGGCACCACCATTCAGGGCTACGGCTCCAAAAAAGCCTACCTGGAGGCCTTGGCAAAGTTCCATTATACCGACAGCGCCAACCGCTTTATGTACCGCTACACCGCCACCATCGCTAAAATGCACGAATATTTCGTACAAACCTTTGCAGGCGGCACCATTGACGTCAGCGACACCGTGCTCAGAGAATTTCTGCTTGGCCCCGACGTAATCCACGTCCATTGGGTATACAGAGAAAAAACAGATGAGTATACCGACGAGCAATGGGATGAATATATGCAAAACGAAGTGCGGGCACAGCTTCTGCCTTTTGAGGGCAGAGAAGAAATCCTTGACGAAGTCAGAAGCCTTGCTCTTTATCTCACCTCCATCAATATGGAACACGGCTTTTATCTGACGGAAAACACTGTGGGTCTGCAATACGAAAAGATTGTTGAGACAGCCAAATGGCTTTCCCCTTACGAAGTCAGCGACGTGATTGATGTGTCGGGCGGCTCTTACATACTGGTTGGTATGGAGCGGGACACCGCCGTCCTCAGCACCACCACGGGCGTGGGCCAAATCGGTCAGCTGTATCTGGAATATTGCATGTACAATAAAATCGCAGAACAGAAAAACACAATGTCCGTCACCTATAAGCCTGCCTTTGATCAGTATGTAAATACTGTGCTGGAATAAACCAAAAATCAAGATTTTTTCAAAAACCCCCATGTAAAAACCGATAAATTCCTACATTTTATCTATAAGAATGCGCGAATGGCAAGCCTTTCGTGCATTCTTTTTTTCTTTTGTTTTAGAATATTTCTCATGGCAAAGAAAATACAAATTTTCTATTCATTTCTTCACATAAAGCACTCACAAATCGACCATAGTAACAGCAGAACAAGAAAGGAAATTTGGAATAGAAAATGAAACGGAACACCCATCAATGGCTGACCCTCCTTTTGGCGCTTGTAATTGCTCTTGGTGCGCTCTTTGGCGGTAAAACCGCCGTCTTTGCGCAGGCAAGCGGAGAAACTGAAACGGTTACAGCCTTTGTGCTTAAAAAAGATACACAGCCCCATTTTCCCCTGTATCGGGGAAGTGTGGCATTCCGATTGCTGTCGGGCTTGGCGCAGTCGGTAAAAACGGCAAAAAAAGGAAGAGTAGAGCAGGCATTCCGCGGCGGTGCTGTTGCCACCACCAAAAAAGAAAAGCCTACACCCTTGCCCCGTGAGCTTTGTCTGGGTGGGGAAACCTTCGGCGTCAGACTTTTGGCAGAAGGGGTGCTGGTGGTCAGTGTCAACGAGCAAGAGGAAGTCCATCCTGCATATGATGCGGGCATTCGCGCGGCAGATCGCATTATTGCCATGAATGACCAACCCATCAAAAAGATAGACGACGTGGGAAAAATCCTTGACGAATGCGGTGGAAATGTCATCAAGGTTACTTGCATCAGAGAAGGAAAAACCCACAATTTTCAGCTAACCCCCCACTACGAAGCAGAAAATGGCAAGTACAAAGCAGGCATCTGGATTCGCGACAGTGTGTCGGGCATTGGTACCTTAACCTACTATCATCCCAAAACGGGAGAGTTTGGCGGACTTGGCCACGGCATCTGCGATCTTGACACGGGCACCCTTGTTCCTATCAAAGGCGGTACTGTGCTGGACGTGTCCGTGACGGAAATCGTCAAAGGCGAAGCAGGGAAGCCGGGTGAGCTCCGCGGCTTTCTGAAACACCACAAAAAAGGCGCATTGATCAAAAACCACGAATGCGGCGTGTTCGGTGTTCTCTCGCCTCTCCCCGAAAACGGCCAAACCGTCCCCGTTGCCACCCGCGCAGAAGTCACAGAAGGCAAAGCCTTTCTCCGTTGCGCCCTGGACGGCGCCACTCCCTGCGACTACGAGATCAAAATCTCCGACGTCCACCCCGATGCCAAAAGCTCCAAATGCTTTGCCGTCACCGTCACCGACCCCACCCTCCTTGCCAAAACAGGCGGCATCATCCAAGGCATGTCCGGCTCTCCCATCATCCAAAACGGCAAGCTGGTCGGCGCCGTCACTCACGTCCTCGTCGGCGACCCCACCCGCGGCTATGGCATCTTCATTGAGAATATGTTGAACCATATGTGAGACTTGGCATCATAACCCCAAAATTGTA
>JAZOBX010000049.1:0-2500 GCA_045596205.1 Eubacteriales bacterium
GCGTTTCATTTCAAGCATTCGCATGGCGAATGCATTTCAAGACGGATTTGCCGTCATTGTTTCTACGGTTGGTAAGAGAATTTTGGCGAGTATTGGCGGTTTTTTGAGGTGCTCTATTGACACAAGGGGGAAGGTTTGGTATAATTATTCGTGTTGTTGTGTTTACAATGAAGTAAAAAGTGAGGACAAAAAATGGCACAGTATAGTTTGGCACAGTTGCAAAGTTTTTCACAGGCGCAATACCGTTATTTACAACATGAAAATCAAAATAAGGCCTATGCAGAGTTGGCAAAAAAAGAAAAACAGGCGGTATTAGACAAGACCGAAAAAGCCACGAAAGACCTTGACGCAAAGGTAGAAAAACATTTTTATGATAAAGGCGGCATTGCGATTCACATCGTCGCGCTGATGATCGCTGCGGTGATCCTAATTGGTTCATTTACTTTTTTTAACCCCACTCTTTCCTTTTATTTTAAAAACGTACTGCAAGCCTACGACAATAAAATTGCAGAGGACTATACCATTCTACCAAGCGCCCCTGAACAGAATTATGAAATCATGAACGGGCTCACAGATAAATATTACAGTGATGCGCAAATCGAAAAATCCACAAATGAATATATGGATTGGCGCTATAATGAATGCGAGCTTTTAACAGGAGGTACTTTGCTCCTCACTGCTATCCTGCTTTTGGTGTTGATGGCAGGTAAGGAATCATTTTTCAAAAAAATCACAACCCTGAAATGGGCAAAAATCATGATCTTTGCTTGCATTGCCTATTGTCTGGCTGCAGGTTTGGTATTTATTTGCAGAGGCGCGTGGAATGACGTACATGGTTTCTTTGCTATCATTGGCGCTATTTTAAATACGCTCTTGATGATTGTGACAACCCCATTTGGCGCCGTTGTTTTCATCTTCAGAGCAGGATATGTGATGGCGCTTCCCTTTCTTTTGATTGCAATTACTTTTATTTTGGGAGATGCCATTTACTTACTGGCTCTGAACCGTGTGATTGCAAGCAACCAAACTATTGGGCAAAACGGTGGACAGATTGCCAAGTGGTTAGCAAAGAAAAAGGAAATCGTTGATAATTGCCCCCAAAAAGCAGAAGCTATATATAAGCAGATCAGAGCAAAAATTACTCCCAATCCTTACAAAGCTGCTTACGATGCGATTCCCGCTGATATCAAAAACGAACTGACACAACTGATCTGGGCAATTGAAAAAGGATATGCCCGCGATTTTGTGGGAGCAAGACAATTCTTGCAGCAGCAAAAGAACCATAAAGAATTAATGGAGCAAAGAGAAAGACACCACAAGGAAAGCCAAAGACAAGCCGCCAGCATTCAACGGTCTATTGAGTCGCAGACCCAAGCGATTCGTGATGCTGCGAACAAAGAAGTGGAAGTCTATTTCTATTATTAATGAATCAGATCCCACCCTTGAACATAAATCAAGGGTGGGGTTTTTGCTAATATGCCGAGATTTGGTATATGTAGCTGAAAGTTTATAACTCCAAAATTGTGCTTTGCATAATGTAAAAATTCCCCTTTTGCCAAATACAAAAGGGGAATTTTCAATAATGAATAATAGCGAAACGGCTTTATTTTACTTCGTCGGATTTTTTCCAGCGGAAGTTGCCTTTGACGCCTTTGATTTCGGTGTAGTAGACGAAGGCGTCGGGGTGGTTTTTGAGGATTTTCAGAAATTGGGGAATCTGACGGCGGTTGACGATGGAGACGATGGTGGAGGAGGCTTCGCCTGTGAACATACCGTGGGAGTGCATGATGGTGGCGCCGTGTTTGAGTTGCTCGGTGATGTCCCGACGGAGAGCGTCGGGGTTTTTGGTGACGATATGGAATGCCACGGCGTCACGGTGATCGCTGAGCAGAAGGCCTACGCCTTTTTCAAAGACGTACATTTGCACGATGGAGAGGAGCACGCTTCCCAGGTCGCGGTAAACGAAATAGGAGCAGCCGATGATGATATAGCACATGATACTGATGATACGTTCAATGTTCATGTAGCTGTGTTTTTTGTGGAGCATAGAGGAGAGAATATCGGTGCCGCCTGTGGAAAAGCCAAGGCGAATCATAATGCCCGTGCGGATGCCTAAGAGCAGGCCGGAGAAGATGGCGGGGATGATGCGGTCGTGGATGACTTGGTACTGGTAAAAATCCAGCTCTGCCAAAACAAGCACGCCCACGGAGGCAAGGGCGGTATAGAGAACGGTATAGATAACGTAGCGCTTGTCCAGACGGAACCAAGCCAAAACGAGCAGGGGAAGATTGATGGCAAAGCCGACAATACCTGCGTTAAAGCCCGTTTTCTCCTGCACCATGGTGGCAATACCGTCCACGCCGCTGGGGGCAAAGCCGTTGGCGTACACGAAAATATGGAGAGTAAAGGCGGAAAGCAGGGCGGCAATCAGCGTCCAAAATAAGTTATTGCCTTCCCGCAAAAGGTTTTCGCGGGTAAAGAAAGAGGGTTTTGTTTGGTC
>JAZOBX010000050.1:0-6450 GCA_045596205.1 Eubacteriales bacterium
CTTCTGCCAGCTTCAGCGCCAGAACCACCGACCGTTGCTGCCCCTGAGAGGCGAAATTTCGCACGTCTGTGCCGCAAATGGTCAAGCGGAGGTCATCTCTGTGAACGCCAAACAAACTGCACCCAGCCGCCATTTCTCGGCGGCGTGCTTCGCGGAATGCCAGAAGATACTGCTCTGTCATTTCTTCTTCTGTGCTCCCCTGCACCAAGCTTTCATAGTCCAGCGTCAGTTGTTCTCTTTCTCCCGAAAGGCAGCTCATATGCAAAGGCGCATACTGCTTCAGCCGTTCCACGTAGCCCTTGCGCAAGATAGCGATTTTGGCAGAAAGCTGCGCCATCTGGGCAGTCCAGATATCCAACTCTTCTTCGCTGTAATACAGCCCCTTTTGGGCGTTTTTTAACAGATAGTTGCGGTTATCCACCACTTTTTTGTAGCTGGCGTAATAGCCGATATAGCTTCTATCCAGTTGGGAAATGGCAATGTTGAGAAAATTGCGCCGCTCTTCGGGCCCGCCTTTGGCAAATTGCAAATGGTCGGGGCAAAACAGCACCGCGCGGAAGTGCCCCAGCATGTCGCTGACCTTTTCCACCTCGCCGCCGTTGCGCATTCTCTTGCGGGCGCCGTCATAGTAGCGGTAGGCAAGGGATTGCTCCCGCTTGCCGTCAAAAAACCGAATTTCCGCCGAAAATCCTCTTTCTCCAAAGCGCACCAGTTCCTTGTCTGTTGCCCCTCTGAAGCTTTTGCCGCGGGCAAAGAGATACAGGCACTCCAGCGCGTTGGTTTTGCCTTGGGCATTCTGCCCTAAAAGCACGTTCACGCCGGGCTGGAAAGCAACGAAGCAGGAGAGAATATTGCGAAAGTTGGTGGCTTTCAGTTGGGTGAGTCTCATGACTCTGTCATGCGGACGGGCAGAAGCATATAGAAGAAACTTTCGTTTTCTTTTTCTTCGGCGGGTACGATGGTAATGCTTTGGGTGGCGCCTTGCATTCTGATGGTGATTTTTTCACCTTCCGCGGCGCGGATATTGTTCATAAAGTAACGGCAGTTAAAACCAATGGTGAGATCGTCGCCTTCGTGGATACAATCCATTTCATCGTTGACGCGACCGTTGACGGAGGTGGAGGAAAGCAACACTTTATCCCCTGCCACCGTCACTTTCACGTAGCTTCTGCTGCTGCCTTGAATCTTTTCGTCGGCAATCAGGTTGGCTCTTTCCAGCCCTTCCAAAAGGCGTTCTCTGTCAAGGGTTACGGAGATGGTCTGGTTTTGGGGAATCAGACGCTGGTAGTCAATGTATTCGCTGTCAATCATACGGGTAAAGAAAATCATGCGGTCAATTTTGATAACGGCGTGTTTTCTCGCCAGCATCACGTGAATTTTGCCTTCCTTGTCGGACAAAATCTTGGTCAGTTCCCCAAGGGCAGTACCGGGCAAAATAAAGCTGAAGCGGTCGGCTTTTTCTTCGCCGATGTCTTCAATATCGCAGTTCACGCGGCAGATAGACAGAGTATAACCGTCGCAGGATACCATCTGCATTTCCCGACCTTCAATTTTGAAGAACACGCCGCACAGCATAGGACGGTTGTCCATTTCGGAAACGGAGTGGATCACGCGGTTGATCTTGTTTTTCAAAATGGCGGAGCTCACCGCAAAGCCGCGTCTGCCGGACAGCTCGGGCAGGGTGGGAAAGTCCTCACCGCGCAGGGCATACATAGAAAAGCTGGAGGTCTCGGAAGAAATGGTGCCGTTGAATTTCTCGTCAATCTCAATGGAGATTTCGTCGCCGCCCAGCAGCTTCACAATTTGCAAAAAGCGTTGGGCGTTGAGAATGTAGCTCCCTTCTCTGATGACTTCAAGGGCTTCAAAGGTCACGCGGATGCCTTTGTTCATATCATAGGTGGAAAGACGGACGGTGGTACCGCCAATGGTCTCAATCAAAACGCCTTCAATGGTGGTGATGGTGTTTTTGGTGGAAACGGTTCCCATGGCAGGCAACAGGTTTTCCAGCAATACTTTCTTGTTTACGATAATGTGCATGATGTATATCCTTTCGGCTATTTATTTTCTATTTTGTTGTTCCGCTCTTCACTCTTCACTCTTCACTCTTAACTTTTCACTTTTTCCCCCTATTTCTCAACCGTCTTGACAGAGGAATGTCAACAACTTTACTCTATCGGCGGAGAAAAAACATAGCGAAAAGAATAAGTGAAATCGTCGTATTCGTCGTAGGGGCGGTGGATTGTGTGCAAAACTGTTCCAACACAAGTAAAATCAAGGGAAAATGGAAGGCTTTGGATGTGGGAAACAGGTGGAAAACCTGTGGGAGAAAAATGAGTTTTCCACCGTCGAAAAATGGGGAATTTTGTCCACAGGTTTTCAACGGTTTTTCCACAGGGTTTTGCACAGGATGAAACTATTGACATTTTGCCGTGGGCGAAATGTTAATAATGAAATCCACCTTCGGTGGATGAAATCGCTTCGCGATGAAATCCGTCTGCGACGGATGAAATCCATTTTCGCAGATGCGAAAATGGGTGCAATGATTCCCTCAAGGAATCATTGCTTCACGGAAGAAGTGATTTTTTCAACGGTGTGGGCAAGGGCCTTGTCTGTGTGCATATCGTTTTTGATTTTGCTCACCGATGCCAGAATGGTGGCGTGATCTCTGCCGAAAATGTCACCGATGGCGGTCACGGGCAGAGAAGTGATGTGGCGAATGAGATACACCGACAAATGGCGGGCGGTGGCAATGGCCTTGTTGCGCTTTTGCCCTTTGATATCCTCAATGGGAATACCGTATTCCTTGGAGACGGCAGAAAGAATTTTGGTTACCGTCACCGACACGGGCTCAGCGCCCGAAAGCACGTCGGAAATGGCGCGCTTGGTCATGTCCAGGCTGACGGGGGTACCTGTCAGTCGGCTGACGGCGGCAATCTTTTTGATAGAGCCTTCAATCTGGCGAATGTTGGTTTGCAGATTCTCTGCCAGGAAGCTGACGATCTCGGGAGAGAAGGAAATGCCTCTTTCCTCCGCTTTCTTCTGGATAATGGCGTAGCGCAGCTCCAGGCTGGGCGGCTGAATATCGGCAATGAGACCCCACTCAAAACGGGAGCTGAGACGGTCCTCCAATGTCTTGATATCCTTGGGAGGGCGGTCGGAGGTAAGAATGATCTGCTTCTCGGCCTCGTAGAGGGCGTTGAAGGTATGGAAAAATTCTTCCTGGGTGGATTCTTTCCCTGCGATAAACTGAATATCGTCGATCAGCAACACGTCGGCGTTGCGGTATTTTTCGCGGAAGGCCTTGGTGCCCATGGCGCCTTTTTGCAGGCTTTCAATCAGCTCGTTGGTAAATTCCTCGCCCTTTTTGTAGATCAGGCGGATGTTGGGATTGTTCTTTTTCAGCTCGTTGGTCACCGCATACAGCAGGTGGGTTTTCCCCAGACCGCTGGGGCCGTGAATGAACAGGGGATTGTAGGTCGTGGGGCTCTGTGCCACCGCCAGACAAGCGGCGTGGGCAAACTTATTGGATGCGCCCACGATAAAGTTTTCAAAGGTATATTCAGAGACGATGGTGCGGCTCTCAATGGCGCGACCAAGCTCTTCGGGATCTTCTGCTTCTGCCAGGTCTGCCGCCACCACGACCGCATCGGCGCGGCTGACGATTTCGTCGGTAAGAGGGGTTTCCTGGGGCTCGGGCTTGACTTCCTCCACGGGAGGTTCATATTCTTCTCTGAGCACGATTTCCACAGACACGGAAAAACCGTTGACCACTTCAAGGGCTCTGGACAGGGCATCCGCATGGCGGTTTTGCAGAATGTTTCGCTTAAAGGAGCTGTTGATGGAAAAAACCGCCCGATTGTCGGTTAAGTCTTCCAGGTGCAGGTCCCGAAACCACAAATCAAAAACCGTTTTGGAATACTGCTCTTTCAGTACCTCTCCAACAGCCAGTTCAACTTCCTTCAAAATGCTCATATGTACTCCTTAACACACAAAAAAACAAAGTTTAAAAATCTATACAAATTATTATATAACACGCACGCACGCGGAAATAAATATACTTCTTATCTATAATAACATATTAGTATAAAAAAATCAATAGATATTTACTCTTTTTTTCACAAAATGTGGAAAACTTTACCGTTTTTCCCCAAAAAGGGCATTGCATCCCATCCTTACATTTGGTATAATAGAATCACCAAACCAAAAAGAAAGTTAAGACCATGAAATATTCTGTCATCGTTCCTTGCTATAACGAAGCCCGCAACCTGCCCCACTCTGCCCACCGCCTGCTGGACGCTCTGGAGGAGGGTCTGGGGGAAGACTACGAGGTGGTATTTGTGTGCGACGGTGCCACCGACGATACCCTTGACCGTCTCCTTGCCCTTGACCGCCCCCGCGTGAGGGTAGAGCATTACCCCGACAACCGCGGCAAAGGTCACGCCGTCCGCTACGGTATGCTCCGCGCCAAAGGGGATATCCGTCTCTTTTGCGACTGCGACCTGGCATACGGCACCGATGCGGTGCTTTCCATGTTGCATCAAATGGAGAAAGAGCAAGCAGATATCTGTGTGGCATCCCGCCGCATCCATCCAGAGGGCTATGAGGGGTATTCCTTCAGCCGTAAGCTCATGTCCGGGGTATATTATCACATGATCCGCCTGCTCACAGGCCTGAAGGTCTCTGACAGCCAAAGCGGACTTAAAGCCTTTTCTGCCAAAGCCGCCGAAGCCATCTTTCCTCTATGCGAGGTCAACCGCTTTGCCTTTGACTTGGAGGTGCTGCTGTTTGGGCAGAAGCTGGGCTTTGTCATCTCCGAAATGCCCGCCAAAATCATTGAAAACAGCCCTTCCTCCATCGGCCTTTCCGACCCCTTCAAAATGGTGGGGGATATGCTGAACATCCGCAAAAGGGTGAAGAAAGTTCTAAGGAGCAAAACCGAAGCTGCTCAGTCTTAATTTTTTGCTCTTCACTTCCCCGCAAAGCAGAACTACTTTTTCATGAAAGGAGAGCAAAATTGGTCATCATAGAGTTTCTTCATCGCGGCAAACCGACGAAAGGCATATTGCTTGGGAAATACCAATGTCCGCATGAAGAAGTGTATAGAGTGCAAAAAAGATGCTTTTGGAAAACCAAAGCTGTATATAAAAGCCGCCTGCTGCATACGCCGCTTTACATTGTTTTTGTTCCTTGGCAGCACCAAGAAAAAGAAATTTTAGCAATTGACGAAAAATACGTACTGCGCCCCCAAGAACATTCGTCTGATGAAGCATGGATACAAGTGGACCGCTTCACCGCTCAGACAACAGGCGAATATCCGCAAAGCATAAAAGTGAAATGCTTTATCGGTTATCCTTTCATTTATGAGCATAACAGTTTTATTGCTTCTTTAGCCTTACACGAAAAGCAGGATTGTTTATCCGTCTTATACCAACATCTACCGAACATTTTAGAAATGCATTTAGACAATCAGGAAGAATGAAAAAAGCCACAGGAGAGCGTCTGCAAAATTAGCGGTAAAATGAAATTAGCCACCACGGTTTTCGTGGTGGCTTTTTGATATGCAGAAAGCAAAGAAAAGCCCCGCGCGAGGCGGGGCGAGGATCATTTACTATAACCGCAATTTTTAGCAACTTTTACGAGGCCTACTTTTTCACAAACCGCTACTCCGAGAGGTGAGTCATCCTCGTCTGCGTTAGCGTTTCCGATTGCAGCATTGTCTTTCAAACAGTAATCGATGGCATATTTCCACATCAAGTCAATAGCCTTTTCTTCGTTGGTTGTATTACTCGTGAAAATAGCACCAATATCATATTTTCTGAATTCACGAATTTGGTCAAGCGTAGGCATTGCAAGACAGACAAGCTCTCCATTTTCAAATACGCCCATCGGTTTCATACCAGCGTTACCTTTACCTTCAAAGTGAACTTGAATTGCTCTGACATGGCATTCTGCACATCCGCCGTTTTGCTTGAATGCTTTGATCAAGTTCATATCTTCTGCGCCAAGCAAGCGAATCTCCATTCCTTCATATTCAGGAACAGAAACCGTATCTTTGGAATAGATCATATCGTATCCGTAACGGCAGGTAAGTCCTAACTTTGCTACTTCGGCATCAAAGAGAACCCATTCCGTATCAACTGATCTGCGTACAGAGAATCTCGGATTTGTGAGTTTGCCAAAGAGCTTCAAATAAGGCAGCGCGTCTGCCTCTGTTTCGCAGATAAGCATTACGGCAGGCTCTACGGAATTGTAATCCGATACATAAACATAATGTTCAAGTGATTCGGGATTACCAAGTGTGAGAATTTCAGATTCTGCGACAGTCATTCCTACAATGTCCTCAGCATATTTGAGCGGATTATGAGTAAAGCAAAAGTCAAGGGCGAGATCAATATCCGATACGTTTAATTTGGGAAAGCTTCTCCTAAAATGGCTGATTGCGATTTTACC
>JAZOBX010000051.1:0-5566 GCA_045596205.1 Eubacteriales bacterium
CAGTGACCGTCTGCATCGCTGTAGACCAGCACTTTTTCTTTTGTATGGCAAGGGAAAGGAATGGCCCCTCGCACGCCATTGATTTCTTTTTCCATTAGCACCTCTCTTTCGCTTTTAAAATACGTGTTGCTTGTTTCATCCGCATTTTCTGCAACTCGGTGAGTTTCCCGTTGCGTGACTATATAATAGCACACTATTCGTCGCTTGTCAAGTGCTTTTTTAAAAAAAATTAAAAAAAAGACCCAAAATGGCAAATTGGTATCTTAAAACGATTGCTTTTGCAAAAATAGGAATATTAGAACAGGGCAGAAATAAAGAGAAAACTCTATGATCCGTGCCCCGTGTCTATATGGCGAAAACTAAAAATTCCTTTAAAAGGAGATAAAAACTGTTATTTTTAAATCTTACAACTATCGTTACACTACAACATTGGGAAAATTTCTTATATTTTTGAAATTTCTTAAAATATTTTTTGCCCTATGAGAAACTCAAAAAATTTGTTTTAAACAACAATGCAAAAAAACTCCAAAAGTTAAAATGTAAACAACCTCTCCAATAAAGTTGAAATCAATTAAAAACTCCGAGAATTTCATAACAGGTGAAATTCTCGGAGCTAAGACTTAATTCAGGGTTGTAGTATATTGACTAAAGCCGCTTGAGGTGTGGATACTCTCATCGGCAAAGACCCAAATGGCCTCCACGCCATCAAGGCTTTCCACCAATGCCAGACCTTCTGCATAGGGGAGACAGAACAGGGCGGTAGAAAGGGCGTCTGCCATGCCTGAGTGACGGCAGACCACGGACACGGAAAGGTAGCCTTCGGCGGGCATGAGGGTTTGGCTGTCTATGATATGGTGGTAGGATTTGCCGTCTACCATATAGTAGCGTTGGTAAGCGCCGCTGGTGACCACGGTTTCCCCTGCCAGCTCCAGATAGGCAATATAGTCTCCCTTGTCTTTAATGCCCGGGTTTTCAATGCCTGCGATCCAAGGGTTGCCGTCGCCTTTTTTGCCGATGGTGCGGACGTTGCCGCCAACGTTCAGCACATATCCCGTAACGCCCTCTGCTTCAAGAGAGCGGGCAATCATTTCCACGGCGTAGCCCTTGGCAATAGCGCCCACGTCAAGGGTGACCTTGGGGTCGGAAATCCAAACGGTGGAATTGGCCTCGTCAATGACGATGGCGTCAATGGAGGTATATTTAGCGGCTTCTTGCAAAACATCTGCGGAAGGCAGTTTTGCCTCGGTGGGGCGGTCTATGCCCTCCGTACGGTACTCATGCCAGATAGAAAGCACGCTCCCCATTGCCACGTTCATTTTGCCTCCCGTGAGAATATACATTTCCTTGGCGTAAAGCAGCATATCCACAATGCGCCTGTCTACCTTGACCACGGGATGGGCGCCGTCTACCAGAGAATTGACGGTGCGGAGATTGTCAAGGGTGCTGTAGCGGTGATAGATGGTATAGAGCTGATGGTATTCTTTGAGCTGATCCAACACCTTTTGGCTTACCGCGTCAAAGTCTTTTTTTGTTTTTGCATAGCCCGTGACGGTGGTCATCGTGTCAAAATAGTCGAAAGAATAGGCGGAAAATTTCTCGAGTTCCGACTGTTTTTGGCAAGACCCCAGTCCAAAAAGGGATAAAAGCAGACAGCACAGCAGTAAAACAGAAATAGGGGTTTTTACTTTCATTTTTTCTCCCTGAAACGGTATACATAAACGAGCCCGAGGATTCGCATTTTCAAAACAATCCCTCAGGCTCGCAGTTGTTCAGAGACTCCCTTAGAAGAGAGCCGTTGACAGTATGATTATCCTTGCAGTTTTCCCAGCGCTTTGACAAAATCGCCGATGGCAATGGTGCAACCTGCGGAAAGCAGATCGGGGTCGGTGGCTTTTCCGTCTGCGCCCACAATGCCGCTCACCTCTGCCACGGTCTTGCCTGCGCAAGCGGCGTCAAAGGCGTTGGCGTGTTCATACCATTCTTTGGCAGAGCCCCAAGATCCAGGAGCATAGTTGGGGTTCTTCATGCCGTAGTCATCGCCCAGCTCGTGTTTGGTTTTAACAGGGGCGGCATTGTCAAAGGTGGATTTACCTGCATTGGTAAAGCCAAAGGAAACGGAAACCACGTCGCTGGACACAGCAACCAAGGTGTCGCCATCCAGCACAGCCGCCACAAAAGTGGTATCTGCGGCGTTTTTGCCGTTGGCTTCGGAGGTGGCATCAGACACGCTCTGGGCAACGGACATCCCCACCTTCAGGGTATGTTTAGCGGTGGCGTCGGAGGCTTTGGCATTTTGCATTGCCTTTTCCACGGCAGACACGAAGTCGCCCGCATAAATCGTACAGCCTGCGTTTTGCACTTCGCTGTTGTCTGTAATCAATGCTTTGACCTGGTCAATATTTTTGCCTGCGATCACTTCGCAGAAGGCGTTGGCGTGTTCGTACCATTCTTTGGCAGAGCCCCAGGGCGCTTTCATGCCGTAGTCATCGCCCAGCTCATGCTTGGACTTGAATTCCGCATTAGAAATGGCTTTGCCTTCGGGGGTATATTCCAATGCCAGCTGCATCACGTCCACCACGGCTTTTACGATATTGCCGTCTTTGTCAACGAGAACGGCGGCAACGGTAATATCAGCAGAGCCTTTGCCGTTTTTGGCAGGGTTTTCTCCTTGGGCGGCTACTGCATCGGTGGCAGAGGCGGAAACCACAACGCCAATACCAAGTTTAAGGGTGGGTTCGTCCTGCGTCAGTCGGAAGGTGACGTAGCCAAGAGAAGACAAAAGGCAACACACCACGAAAACAATGACAATTTTTCTCATATTATCTCCTTTACGGCTTACCCTTTCGGCAAGCCTATCATCACGGTTGGTTTTCACGCCATCGGCGGTTTACGGAGCCATTTTTAAGGGAAGGCGTTTTTGCAGGTATCCGCCCAAAAGCCCTACCAGAATGCCTGCAAGAGTGCCCGTTACGGTCAGCACCAGAAGATAGTAGACGATCTGGGGGGTATTCAGTAGCAGCATTGCCATCAGCACTTGCCCGATATTGTGGCACACAGCCCCCGCCACGCTGACGCCAACGGGGGAAAGTTTGTCGGTTTTTTTAAGTAAAACCATCACAAGAAAGCTCAGCACCGCTCCTGCCAGACTGTATAAAAAGGTCATGGCACTGCCAAACAGTAAGGCAGACAGAAGCAGTCGCACCAGAGAAACCAGCCCCGCCTCGCGAGGGCCTGCGGCATACAGCATATACAAGACAATCACGTTGGGAAGCCCCATTTTGATGCCGGGCACCGCCGCAAAAAGAGGCGGTAGCAGATGCTCCACGTAGGAGAGGAGCAAGGCAAGGGCGGCAGAAATGCCAACCAGGGCAAGGGCTTGGTTACTGAAATTCCGTTTTTTCAAAGCAACCTCCCTCACACCGCAATATCGGGTTGATTTGGGCTTTCCGTTTGCACCTTGATGACCACCTTGTTGGGCAGGCAGATAATGCTCTGCCCTTTAAAAGAGATGGGACGGTGGGCGGCGCAAATGCCGTCGGGGCAGGACGCCTCGCTGACATAGGCCTTCCCATTTTCAATCACAAGAAGATTACGCCCTTTTTCTGTAACGATCTCCACGGTTTGGTTTTCGTCAAGGGCATATTCTCCGTAGAACTGACCGTCCACCGTGACCACCACCCTATCTCCTGCACGTCTGAACAGAAGCAGACATCCGCCTGCCACCAGCACCAGGACCAGCAGCACTGCGATGAATAGGATATCGTTTCTTGTCTTTTTGTTTGCTTTGGAAGAGGGGGCGGCGGTTTGGTTTTGGTTTTGCATATCAGTTTTGTTCCAGTACGAAATCTTCGGGCAGGTCGGGCAGGAATACTGTTTTCAGGCATTTTGTAGGACAGCCTTCCGCACACGCGCCACAGCCCGTACATTTAGTATAGTCAATCTGAGCGCAGTTATCCACCACGGTAATGGCGCCGTGAGGACAAGCCTTTTCGCACTTTTTACAGCCGATACAAGCGTTTTGACAAGCCTTGCGGGCTTCCGCGCCCTTATCGCGGCTGGAGCAGTAGACCACCACTTTTGCCTCTTGGGGCACCATAGAAATAATATGCTTGGGGCAGGTTTTGGCGCAAAGTCCGCAACCCACGCATCGGCTGCTGTCCACTCTGGCAATGCCGTTTTCCATGCAAATGGCATCCGAGATACATACCGCGGCGCAATCACCGCAGCCGATACAACCGTAGGTGCAAGCCTTAGGGCCACCGTAAAACATATTGGCGGCATCGCATTTGGGAATGCCCACGTAAACGGCTTTGTCCACGGCGGCGGCGCAATCGCCGTTACAATGGACCATAGCCACCACGTCTTTGGGCTCTTCCACCTCCACACCCAGAATCTCGCCCAGCTCTTCTGCGGTTTTTTCCGCACCGGGGATACAGAGATTGGGTTTGGCTTCGCCTCTGGCAACTGCCTCGGCATAGTCGTTACAGCCCTTATACCCGCAGGCGCCGCAGTTGGCGCCGGGGAGAGCCGCGCGGATTTTTTTCACGGTTTCGTCTTCTTCCACAGCGAAGAAATGGCTACACACAGCCAGCAGCACAGCAAAGAGCAAACCGATAAGGGAAACAACGGCAAATGCTACAAGTACGTCAATCCACATATCTGTCTCCTCCTTTTATGCAAAGAGATTTTCCACGATTCCTCTGAAGCCCATAAAGGCCAGGGAAAGGAAAGAAGCGGCAATGAGGGTGATGGCCACACCGCGGAAGGGCTTTGGTACTTTGGTCTCGTCAATGCGGGAGCGCACGCCCGAAAACAGCACCATGGCAAGCAAAAAGCCAAGTCCGCAGCCAAGAGAGTTGACCATAGATTCAAGGAAGGTAAAGTCGTCTTTGATGTTGTTGATAGCAACGCCCAGCACCGCGCAGTTGGTGGTGATGAGAGGGAGATACACGCCAAGTCCTTTATGCAGCGCAGGAGAGAACTTTTTCAGGAACAGCTCCAGCACCTGCACGAGAGAGGCGATGATCAGAATAAAGACGATGGTTTGCAGATATCCCAGACCGAAATTGTCCAAAATGAGATGCTGCACGGGCCAGGTCACCAGAGTGGCAATCAGCATGACCACGGTAACGGATACGCCCATACCCACAGCTTGGTCAAGCTTTTTAGACACGCCGAGGAAGGGGCAAATGCCAAGAGTTTGGCTAAGTACATAGTTATTGACGAGAACAGAGGACATTAAAATGACAATCAAAGATTTGAAATCCATTTACGCTTCCTCCTTTTGTTCTGTTTCTGCTGCGCAAGAGGTCTTGCCGCAAAGGGCGGCGTTGGGACAGGATGCACAAGAGAACGATTTTTTAAAGGGCGCTTTGCCTTGGGTGGCCACGCTGACCAGCGCGATCAGCAGACCAAAGACCACCATGCCGCCTGCGGTACCCGTGAGAAATTCAATTTTGTAGTTTTCCATAAAGGGAATGGCGATGCCCGCAAAGGAGGCGGCGCCGAATACCTCGCGGATGGTGGCCATTGCGCCGAGCGCCAGCGTGAAGCCGATGCCCATGCC
>JAZOBX010000052.1:0-1568 GCA_045596205.1 Eubacteriales bacterium
ATTATTCAGCGGTTTTTTCTTGTCTCTTTTTGCAAAAAATCACCAAAAGAGAGAAGGGAAGGGCCTCATATTTGTCGAAATGCAAAGCCAAGCCGTGCAGGAGCGAAAGAACGGCAAAAAGCAATAGCAAAGCAGCAAGAAAAAGGGGAGGATGAAAAAATAAGTAAGCCAAAAGCGGTCAGAAGGAAGAAAAGGTAAGCAGAAAGAACAAGTAAGTCC
The DNA here is from genome assembly GCA_045596205.1 of Eubacteriales bacterium. Taxonomy (GTDB): domain Bacteria; phylum Bacillota; class Clostridia; order Oscillospirales; family CAG-272; genus UBA1740. The sequence continues at coordinate 220 of JAZOBX010000052.1, forward strand.
GCAAGCAAAAATACACAAACGCATAAAAGCAAGCATACAGGGACATAAAAAATCAAGAGGATTGCGCAAGCCACAGTGTAGAGAGCCAAAAGAAAGGAAGAACAAGCCATCCGTTCGCTTGACACAGCCAAGCCATTATGCTACAATAGTTGTATCAAGCATCCATGATTGCAAGCCGCATAAAACGCGCTTCAAGCAATTATAAAAAAAGTTTATGCAAGGACTTACAAAAGAGAAGGGAAGGGTAAAGCAAATGCAAATATACGATATTTCTCAGGAGGTACTGGGCTGCAAGGTATATCCCGGCGATCCTGCGCCAAAAGGCTTGGCGATTGCCAGAATGTCAGAAGGCAGTGCATACAACCTATCTGCTTTTGAAATGTGCGCCCACAACGGCACCCACATTGACGCGCCCTTTCATTTTATCCCCGAAGGGAAGACGGTAGACCAAATGTCACTTAGCAAAACGGTAGGCCGGTGCTACGTGGCGGCGTTTGAGGGGGAAATCACCTCAAAGGATGCAGAGTGGATCTTGCAGAAAGCAAAAGCAGAGCGCGAGGAAGCCTGTCTTCGCATTTTGCTGAAAGGAAACGCCACCGTCACCCGCGAAAGCGCAGAAGTGTTTGCCAAAAATGGCGTAGAGCTCATCGGTGTAGAATCCCAAACCGTAGGACCCGAAAACGCGCCTATGGAGGTGCATCAGATCTTGCTTAGCGCAGAGGTTTGTCTGCTTGAAGGCATTCGGCTGGGAGAAGTGGACGAGGGCGTGTATTTCCTCCACGCCGCGCCCCTCTGTCTTGAAGGCTTTGACGGCGCCCCCTGCCGCGCTACTTTGGTTCGGTTTTAAGACAAGTGCCGAAGTTTCAACCAATGTGCAAAAAGCAAAAAGTTTCCCACACAAGCTGCTGAAATGTTTAGGGCAAATATTGCCATGTTGGGCATTGGCGTATATGACGTTGACAAGACGGTCGGGCTCGCAGGTTACAGCGCAGATTGATAGCAACAGCGAGTTGCTTGCCAGCGGCGACCCGCTTGTGGTATCATATAAACACAACGCAAGAAAGTGGTGATTTTATGGAAACGAAAGAGATCATCTATGAATTAAGAACGAAAAAAGGACTTTCCCAAGAGGAACTTGCAGAAAAAATATTTGTGACAAGGCAGGCTGTGTCTCGGTGGGAAACCGGCGAAACGATTCCCAGCACAGAAACGCTTAAGCTGCTTTCACAGTTGTTTGACGTGTCGATCAACACGCTTCTCGGCTCTCCGAGAGAGCTTGTTTGCGAGTGCTGCGGTATGCCCATTGATGACAGCATTCTCGGTCGTGAGAAAGACGGTGTTTTCAACGA
>JAZOBX010000053.1:0-2118 GCA_045596205.1 Eubacteriales bacterium
CGTGGCCTGCAAGCAAGGGAGAGGTGGGGCAACACATAATTACGTCCAATTGACGGATATGCTCGCATTGCTGAATAATATGCTCAATGTATTTGCCGTATGCATTGGTGCCATAGCAAATGATCTGCACCACGTCTGCGGCGGGGTTGCGGAGAGCGGCTTCAAACATTTCGTTGATTTTCGCCTTTTCGTCGGAGAAAATCACGTTGTCCTGAGAGCTGATTTTGGTATAGATGGCGGCAGATTCCTGCTTGATTTCGGTTTGCTGCAGCATGACCTGCACCAAAATCAAAGACATGGAAATATAGAAACCACTATCGCAAACACCGTAAAAAGGGCTATCATCGGGAACCAAATTCATCAAAATACCAAAAACAACTGTCACCAAGGTGGTGATGGTTAAAAAAAGTGGTTCCGTACCGAACTCAATGATCGCTCCGATAAAATTGGATTTCCTTTTTTTCATAAAGATACTCCTTTGGGAAAATTACAGCATGCTGTCGTCTTTTTTGATGCGCAATGCCAAGCACTCACAAAAGGCTGAAATTTCGTTTGCCGTTGGCATCTGCGGCAGAGGGCGTTTGTCCTCAATTTTCAGAGTTGCCGCCGCCACAGCCCTTTTCGCGCCTGCAAGCACCGCCTCATAGGTCATGCCGTCGCGGCTTTCCTTCCAAGCAGAAAGAAACGCGCCGCGGAAGGCATCTCCTGCGCCCATGGTATTGCCGATGGACAGCTGGTTTAGGCGTGAAACAGTCAGGCAAAAATCTCGGGTGGCAAATATATTTCGCCCGTCGGGAAGTGTGGCAATCAGCAGTTTGGCAGACTGAAACAGGGGGTAGGAAAAATAGGCGGAAAGGCGGCTGTAGTGGGCGTAGTGCTCGTAAAAATCAGAGCCTGCGCAGATCACGTCGCTGTGGCTGATCACATCGGCGATTTCCTGCATCTCTTCCCCATCCTCCGTATAAAAAGCCGTAGAGCCGGGGTCAAGCACCGTTAGCTCTACCTTGTGATACATTCTATCCAAAACAGCTTTCGTCAAAGGAGCTTGCCGCAAATCATAGACCAGTCTACGGGGCTTTTCAAGCTTTTCTACCCAGTCTAAAAGCTCAGCAGAAGGCTGGATTTTTTCTTCTTTGCTTTCGCCAACGGAACAAATTCTATCCAGCTTATATTGGTCTTTTATGTAGATAAATGAGCGAGGAGTGGTGGGGGTTTTAATGATTTTCACAAAATCAGGTGTTTGACAAGACAAAAAATCCCCCTCTGCCATGCCAGACATAAAGGTACAGTCTACCCCCGCCTCACACAGCATTTTTGCCACAGAAAAAACAGAACCACCAAACTGCCGACCGATATAGTCGGCAGTCAGCTTGGTGGATGCAATTCTGTTTTTAGCCGCGCGGACAAGGTAAAATTCATCTTGGCAGATGCGTCCTATGGCTAATGTTTTCATTTTTATTTAGACCAGAGTTTTTGCGCCACGTCGTAGATGGTAGCAAGAGAGTCAACCTTCAGGCTGGCACCGCCCACAAGGGCACCGTCAACGATTTCGGGGGTGAAGTATTCTTCTACGTTGGCAGGAGCAACGCTACCGCCGTACAGCAAAGGAGTTTCGCTGACGTCAAAGTGGCAATGGTCGGTAAGGATATCGTATACCAGGTTCATCACGTCGTCTACGTCCTTGCCGTTGGGCAGAGCCTGTGCAGAGCGCCAGGTGGAAATTGCCCAAACGGGTTCGTAAGCGATGGCCATTTTGCTGACGTCAATTCTTTCGCCATCTTTGGGACAGAGCGCGCCGGTGATTTGTTCAATGAGGATACGTTTACGTTCTGCATAGTCAATCACGTCGTCGCCAATAGCGAGGATGGGGTAAATATCGGATGCAATGCAGGCTTGGAGCTTTTTATAGATGTCTTCGTCGCTTTCGCCAAAGAATCTTCTTCTTTCCGAGTGACCGATCATACACATATCAATGCCCACTTCTTTGAGCATGGGGATAGAGGTGGAGCCGGTGAAGGAGCATTTGGGATTGGGCCAGTGCACGTCTTGGCCGATCACCTTAACGGGGCTGCTGGGATACTTGCCTTCTACCTGCTTTACAGCCATCAGAGAAATGGG
>JAZOBX010000054.1:0-6381 GCA_045596205.1 Eubacteriales bacterium
GATACAATTTTCAGATTAGAAACATAGTCCGCAACGGAAATTGTAATAGTTGCATCTTCACTAGAATATGCTCTCCATGTTTCATCAGAGCTATAGTATTTACCTGTGTTACCGCCACCAACTGCAGTGACAATGATGAAATCATTCATTATTATAGAGGGGTATTGGGTACCGTTTTGCCAGTTGTTCTTGTCAGCATAATCTGCAATATTAACAGTAACCTTTCCGTCCTCAGCTACTATGGGTGCATGGCAAACGCTACAGACGCCATTTTCATACTTGTGCCCAGTTGCAGGAATAGTTTCTTGCGCGATAATGGTTTCACCACAATCAGTACACTTTTCGCCTGCAGTAATGCCATCTTCTGTGCAAGTAGCCTCTTTTGCTTCACCAATAGCAACTTTATTGGTATGTTCACAATCGTTGTCGGAACCGGTATCTTCTACAACAGGAATAAGCGTTAATTCTTGTTTTTGACCCGACTTATACCAAGCAAAATAGTTGTTGTTTGTGGTTCCATTAAGAGCCAAATATCTTTCTGCATCGCTTGCTGCAAAGTGAATATTGTAAAGTCCATTATTTTCATCAACAGTTAATTTAAGAGCACTGCTTTCAGCAACTAATGTACCGGAGTTGCCGCTTGTCCAACCGAGGTAGTTGTTTCCTTCAACCCCCTCAGCTTGAATACTGTATGTGCCATCTCCGTTATCAATTAATACAAATACATAACCAGCTTCAGGATCAGTGATTGATGTGGGAAGTGTAGTTAAGCCAGTATCAACCGCCTGGTATCTCTTTGTACTTGCAGTTCCCAAATTGCTTGTCATGTAGAAGTAATTACCAGAGGAACGGATAGTCGCAATATAATATCTGCCAGCTAATGTTGGAGTTGTAGATTCCAATGCACCACAACTGCAAACACCGTCGACATAAGTGTGTCCGGTTGCAGGAATGGTTTCTTGCGCAGTAATGGTTTCACCACAATCAGCACATTTAACGCCTGCGGTTATACCTGCTTCAGTACAAGTAGGATCTTTAGCTTCGCCAATAGCAGTTGTATTGGCATGTGTGCAAGTATTATCTGCAATGTCATAGGTTATAGTAATAGATTTAATACGACGATGATCTTTTGTGCCACCGATAGTGAATATAACAGATTCAGCATCGCCAGTCCATGTGTTGGTATTAAAAGATCCAACGTTAGTAGTGATTGCATTTGTTTTATCACTACTACCATATGTCAATACAATTTTCGAGATTCTGTTACCCGAAGCGGTAACAGTAAAAGTTCCTTTTGCGTAAACACGAACAGCAGTGCCAGAAGTGTAATATGCGGGTGCGTTTGAAGCACTGCCTTTAGCAAATGTAACTTTTACGTCGCCTTCGCTAACATCGGTCACGGCCTGAGCATTGGCGAAGCCTTGTGCGGCCAGGTCAATAGTTGCAGTTTCTTCCGCCGCATACGCCTCTTGAGGCATCATAGTGAAAATGCCAAGCACACCGAGTGCCATCATCATCACCATGACAAATGAAAGGATTTTTGCAGAATGTTTCATTGCTTGTCTCCTTGTTATATATTTTTATTTTTTAGATTTTCATAGAAAAAACAAAATGTGCCAAACACGTCTATAACCAACAGGGAACACCGGAGAGGGAACGCAACCATTGACCAAAGAATTCAGCACAATAAAAATATTCTATTATAATTATAGTACATCGCTTATGTAAAAATCAACCTATTTTGACAAAAATAGCAATATGCCGAAAAAAAGGTATATTCTGTCAAACCTTACAACAAATTTCACAACATTTATAAATACTTAACAAATTTCATAATTGTTTATCAAAAAAGAAATCGCACCAAGGCTTTCTTGATGCGATTTCAAAAATCATTATTTCTGGAACGATGCGCCCATGTCTGCTTCTGCTTTTCTCACTTTTTTCACGTAAGTGGAAGCATCTGCCTTGGCTTTAAGAGCCTGGTAGTAGCCTTCGTGGTCAAAGTTGTGGGTATTAATCCAAGCCTGACCTTGCCAGTCGGAATAGTACATACAGTCAGCCAGAAGCACTTCGTTCAGGCTGTCTAAACCGGGAGCGAGCAGAGGACTGCCTGTCAGCACTGCCAAAGCAAAGTTTTCCAGAAGAGCATTGTGTTGCTGCATGGTTGCGGCGGGGATTTCCACCTCAATTTTTTCGCACTTGATGTTGGGGAAGCTTGCCGTGTTGGTCAGGTTGAATTCTCTTTCGGAAACCTCGCTCTTCCAGAAGGTCAGAACGCCGTTTTCCAAAACCAGCTTACCCATATCGCAGGAAATTTCCAAACGGTTGGTGCCGGGTTGCTCACCGGTAGAAGTGGTATAAATCCCAACAGTGCCGTTATTGTAACGGAAAATGGTGGTCACGTCATCGTCTACTTCAATATCGTAATATTTGCCGTAGTCAATGGTACTCATCACCTGGTCGGGCATACCGAACATCCATTGGAACAGGTCAATGTTGTGGGGGTTCTGGTTCACCAGCGTGCCGCCGCCTTCACCTCTCCAGGTAGAACGCCATTCAGAGCTGTCGTGGTAGGCTTGAGGACGGTACCAGCTGGTAATGATCCACATAATTTTCTTAATATGACCCAGTTCACCGCTTTGCACCATTTCGCGAATTTTCTGGAAGGTGGGAGTGGTACGTTGCTGGAAACCGGCAGAGAATACCAGGTCGGTTTTCTTTGCCGCTTCAATCATTTCGATGACCTGCTTGGTGTAAACGCCTGCAGGCTTTTCGCAGTACACGTGAAGACCTTTTTCAAAGCCCATCATCACGTATTTGGGATGGTCATAGTGCGGCACAGCCACAAGAATAGCATCCAATTCTGCCTTTTCCATCATTTCTTCCGCGCTTTCAAAAACAGGAACAGAGGGCAAATTCTCTTTGCACCAAGCTCTTGCCTCGCTGTCAATGTCGCACACGGCGCCCAGCTTCATATGAGGCACTTCGTCTTTCTGAATGCGTCCTGCATGGCTTCTACCCATGTTGCCCATGCCGATAATACCGATTCTAACAAATTCCATGATGTTGTCTCCTATGTAAAATAATGATTAACAATAGATTCACACACGTCAAACAACGCGGCTCTCATCTTTTATGCACCAAGCACATTCTAAAAAAATGCGGTAGGGGAGGGGCTTGCTCCTCCCGTAATGAAAATCACGCGTCAAACACGCCAAGAAGCACAATACCTACCAAAGCAATGGCAATGGAGATGTAGTGTTTGATACTGAGTTTTTCTTTAAGGAACACTCTACCCCAGATGGCAGACACCGCGCAGTAAGCGGAAATGATGGCCATAGAGGAAGTAGCGTGGGCTTCGTTGCCGATGGCGTAGATGTAAGCCAGCTGACCTGCAGTTTCGCAAACACCGCCCAGCAGCTTGTGTCCGTCGGAGGGGAAAGAGGGTTTTTCGCGGCGAATACCGAATACGTAAATAGCGGCGATGATACCCATAAGAAGGAAGGTCAGCTCGTATGCCACGTTGGCTACGTCTTCGTCCATGCCTTGCAGGATGCTGTAGTCTGCCGCAGTACCTGCCGCATCAATGAGACAGTAGAGAATAGGGAGAAGCAATGCCAGAAAGCTCTTTTGGTATTTGCGGAGTGCTTTTTCCTGGCGAAGATCGCGGCTGCTCTGGTCTTCTCTGTATTCCACGACACCCAGCGCAATCACGCCTGCCGCGACCACAGCCACACCCAGCCACACGGGCCATTCGGGCACTTCATAACCGGGAACGATAGAAGGCGCGATCTTGTAGAGCAAAAAGCAAATCAATGCCGCTACAGCGCCGGAAGAGTTACAAATAGGGGAAGAAACGGAAAGCTCAATGTAGCGCAGGGAAATGTATCCGAGCACCATAGAGCCGATGTAGAGCAGGGAAGCGGGCAGGTATTGAACCATTGCCCCGAAGGTGAAATCCACGCCTCTCACGAAAATTTCAAAAGCAGCGTGAAGACCCATCACCAGACCAACGGCGATGACCATCTTCCATTGGCTGTTTTTGTCGTCTTGTTTGCTACCGATTTTGGAAAAAATATCTGAGCCACTCCAGCAGAGCAGAGCGACAATTGCAAGTATAAACCACATAATTATTCACGTCCTTTTTTATGTTTGCACTATGCTGACTTGCTCGGAGAGTCAATTTTACTGTGTTAAGCCGTACGCCCAAAGAGCCAATCCCAAGGTTACGGCGAAAATAAAAACATTTATGGCGAGAAATACCACATAGGTATTTTTCGTTTTTTTCAAAGAAACGAGCGCGGGAGGGTCATCGGGAGGTAATGCAATGGCTTTTTTTGTAGCAATAAGTCCCCAAAGGGTCAAAGCAATAGCCACAACGAAAAGCGCTGCATACGGTAAAGAAAACACCAGCGACAGTACCACACCAATCCCTGTTCCCAACTGGTTGGGAGCATTGGGGTCGTAGTCCAGCAAAACGCTTGACCAGAGAATATCGCAAAATATTCCGCCTGCGGCCCCGAGAATGGAAAAGACAAGAGCAACAGCCAATAAGGCTTTCAGCTTTTTTGTCATATTTTACCTCCTTTAATAGAATCGTTAGTATTTTATCACGAAACACCCCCTCTGTCAATAAAAAGAAATAAAGAAATAATATTTTATTTTGTTGCAAAAAAACTATTGCAAATAAAGGCGAAATATGATAAAATAATATAACCTTATCAAGAGTGGCGGAGGGACTGGCCCTGTGAAGCCCGGCAACCTGTAATATGCAAGGTGCTAATTCCCGAAAGATGAGGACGCTATTCGGGAAACGGCGCACGCCGTTTTTTCTTTTTCTATTTCCTAATCGCTGATAAAAATAAAATACATAGAGGTAAAAACAAATGAGAAGAGTACTTTTTACGTCGGAGTCCGTCACCGAAGGACATCCCGATAAAATCTGCGACAGAATTTCTGACGCAGTCCTTGACGCCATTATCAAAGATGACCCCATGGCGCGCGTGGCGTGCGAAACCTTCGTCACCACAGGCATTATCACCGTTATGGGTGAAATCACCACCACCTCTTACGTGGACATTGAAAAAATTGCCCGCGAATGCGTGTGCGATATCGGCTACGACCGCGGTAAATACGGTTTTGACGGTCGCACCTGCGGCGTGCTGGTTGCCGTTCACGGCCAATCCCCCGATATCGCTCTCGGCGTGGACAACTGCGCAGAATCCAAAGAAGGCAAAATGACCGACGGTCTCAACACCGGCGCAGGCGACCAGGGCATGATGTTCGGCTATGCTTGCACCGAAACCAAAGAACTGATGCCCCTGCCCATCTCCCTTGCCCACAAGCTCGCCAAACGCCTGACCGAAGTCCGTAAAAACGGCACTCTCAAATACCTCCGTCCCGACGGCAAAACCCAGGTCACCGTGGCTTACGAAGACGGCAAGCCCGTGGCTGTGGAAACCGTTGTCGTTTCCTCTCAGCATAGCCCCGACGTCACTTTGGAGCAAATCAGAGAAGACATTATCCGCGAAGTCATCACCCCCGTTATCCCTGCCCACATGATGAGCGAAGAAACCAAGATTTTCGTCAACCCCACAGGCCGTTTCGTCATTGGCGGCCCTGCAGGGGATACAGGTCTGACAGGCAGAAAAATCATCGTGGATACCTACGGCGGCACCTGCGGCCACGGCGGCGGTGCTTTCTCCGGTAAAGACCCCACAAAGGTGGACCGTTCCGCCTCCTACGCCGCCCGTTACGTGGCGAAAAACATCGTTGCCGCTGGTCTTGCAGACCGTTGCCAGGTGCAAATCGCATACGCCATCGGCGTAGCCACTCCCGTATCCGTCAACGTAGAAACCTACGGCACCGCAAAGGTGGACGAAACCAAGATTGAAGAAGCCGTAAACGCCCTTTTCGACCTTCGTCCCGCCGCCATTATCAAGACCTTTGACCTGCGTCGCCCCATCTACTCTAACTATTCCGCCTACGGTCACATGGGCAGGGAAGACCTGGATACCCCTTGGGAACGCACCGATAAGGCAGAAGCCCTGAAAGCCTACTGCAAATAATTTTTTTAGAAAACACATGAAAGGAAGTGATGTCCGTGGGACTGGAAGAACTCATTCAAAACAGCGAAGATCTCCCTTCGCTCTCTGGCACCGTTGAGGACGTCATTTACCGCAACGTGCAAAACGAATATGCGGTCATTGCCTTTCTGACCGACGATTGCGTGGAAACCACCGCCGTGGGCTGTCTCCCCGACGTCCACAAGGGCGAAACCCTTGTGCTGTTTGGAGATTGGGTCTATCACCCCACCTACGGTCAGCAGTTCCAGGTGGAAAATTTCCAACGCACTCTCCCCACCGAAACAAACGATATTCT
>JAZOBX010000055.1:0-2172 GCA_045596205.1 Eubacteriales bacterium
GGGCAACCACACCGACCACAACCACGGCATGGTTTTGGCAGGCGCAATTGACAGAGACATTATTGCCGTGGTGTCTCCCACCTCTGACAAACGCATCCGTCTGAAAAGCCAAGGCTTTAAGGAAGACACCGTAAATATTGAGGAAACCGATCAGCCCGAAAACTTTTCCCATTATTCCTCCGCTTCTCTGATTGCGGGGATCTGCCATGCATTTAAGGAAAAGGGCGTGGAAGTGGGCGGTTTTGACGCTTACACCACCACCGAAGTGCAGAAGGGCTCGGGGATATCTTCCTCTGCGGCCTTTGAGGTGATGTGCGGCAATATCATCAACCATCTCTATGCCGACGGCAGATTCTCGGGAGAAGAGCTGGCAACAATGGCGCAATACGCGGAAAACGTGTATTTCGGTAAGCCCTGCGGGCTGATGGACCAAATGGCCTGCGCCGTGGGCGGATTCGTACATATTGATTTTGCAGACCCCTCCGCTCCCCTGGTGAGCCCCATTCCCTTTTCTCTGTCGGATGCAGGGTATCGCCTGTGCATTGTGAATACGGGGGGCAACCACGCAGACCTCAACGACGATTACGCTTCCGTGCCTGCGGAAATGAAGAGCGTTGCCCAGGAGTTTGGACAAGACACTCTGCGCGGCATCACGGAAGAGCAGTTTAACCGCCGCATCAGAAAACTGCGGGCGAAGGTAGGCGACCGTGCGATTCTGCGCGCGCTCCACTTCCTGCGGGAAAACAAGCGGGTGGAAATGCAAGCCAACGCCTTAAGGCAAGGGGATATTGACAGCTTTCTGGAAGGCGTGATGGCGTCGGGCAATTCCAGCTTCCGCTATCTGCAAAACGTGTATACCATCAAAAACGTATGGGAGCAGGGGTTGTCTCTTGCCCTTTGCCTGACGGAAGGCTTCCTGCAAGGCAAAAAAGCCGCCTTCCGCGTACACGGCGGCGGTTTCGCAGGCACCATTCAGGCATTCGTTCCCGTTGACCTGGCAGAAGAGTATGCCACATATATGGACGGTATTTTCGGAAAAGGCGCCACCATGATGCTTCGCATCCGCCCCGAAGGCGCCGTGCAAATTGATGTGTGAAATTAAAATGAAATATAGAATATAGAGGAGAAAAACATGGCAACTAAAAAAGTGACCGCAACCGCCAAGGTGGCATCCCCCGAAGGCGACAAGAAAGCGGCAATTGAAACCGTCATTTCCCGCATTGAAAGAGAGTGCGGTAAAGGTGCGATCATGCGCTTGGGCGAAAACGCCAAAATGAACGTCAGCGCCATTCCCACTGGCTCCATTACTTTGGATATGGCTTTGGGGATTGGCGGTGTGCCTCGCGGCAGAATTATTGAAATTTACGGGCCTGAATCCTCAGGTAAAACCACTCTGGCGCTCCACGTGGTGGCAGAAGCCCAAAGACAGGGTGGCGAAGCCGCCTTTATTGACGCGGAACACGCCCTTGATCCCGTGTATGCCAAACGTCTGGGTGTGAATACCGCCAATTTGCTTGTGTCTCAACCCGACTGCGGCGAGCAGGCGTTGGAAATCGCAGAAGCGTTGGTGAACTCCGGCGCTATTGACGTGATCGTGGTGGACTCCGTGGCGGCGCTGGTGCCCCGCCAGGAAATTGACGGCGACATGGGCGCCACCCACGTGGGCGTGCAGGCCAGACTGATGAGCCAAGCCATGCGTAAGCTGGCAGGCGCCATTTCCAAGAGCAACTGCACCGTGATCTTTATTAACCAGCTTCGTGAAAAAGTGGGCATTTCCTACGGCAACCCCGAAGTGACCCCCGGCGGCAGAGCGCTGAAGTTCTACGCTTCCGTCCGTATTGAAATCCGCAAGACAGAAGCGCTGAAAAGCGGCACTGACGTCTACGGCAACCACGTGCGCTGCAAGGTGGTAAAAAACAAGGTTGCGCCTCCCTTCAAAACTGCTGAATTTGATATTCTTTACGGCACGGGCATTTCCCGCTCGGGCGAGATCATTGAGCTGGGTGTGGCGCTGGGTGTGCTGGACAAGAGCGGCTCCTGGTTCTCCTACGACGGTAACAGACTTGCTCAGGGTAAGGATAACGTAAAGAAGCTGCTTGAGGATAATCCCGAATTCGCCGCAGAGAAGTCGGAGGCCAAGCGGTCTTAGGAAGACAAATTATTGTGCCAACT
>JAZOBX010000056.1:0-3203 GCA_045596205.1 Eubacteriales bacterium
TTTAGAGACCGAAGTCGGGGAGGCCGATGCCTCCGCCGCCTTCTTCGGGGGTCACTTCATTTCCGCTGAGAAGCAGGAAATCGTTTTCAGCGAAAATGACAATGTCAATGGTGGGTTCTTCATATACGCACTGTTGTTTCATTGTATATGTTCTCCCTTCATCAGTTTACGGTTGCCGCATAAGCTTTTGCAGAGTCACCGTATACCATCATGGCTTTTACAAGGCTTACAAGGCTTTCGTAGCCTTCCACGCCTTCGTAGGTAAATACCTTTGCGGCATAGACTGCAACGCTGTAGGTCAGCGTTTCGCTGACGGCTACATCCCCTTGCATCACGGTGACGGAAACGTCATCGCGGAGCTGGGTGGCGTTGAGGCCTTTGATATAGACGTAGTAGCGGTTTTCTGCGCCTGTAACGGGTGTAAATTCGGTGACAGTGTATTCGTTGCCGTTGACTACAACCTTCACGGTCAGACCGTCAATTGCGAGAGCCTCGAATCCAAAGCGGATCACCACTTTATCCTGGAGCAGCAAGCCTGCGGATACCCATGCGGCGGCTTCGTTTTCAAGATTTTCGGTTTGGGTAGAGGTGGCATCAGAGGTTACGTCTGCTACGGTTTGGTCTGCTTCGGGCAGGTTGGCGTTGGCAAGATTATCTACCTTGTAACCAACGGCTACCTGCGCGGCGGCGCCGTAGTTGAGAATGTCTTTGAGCAACGTTTTCAGTTCCGCAGAGGTGTTTTCATCTGCGAGCTTGTTGTAGCAGTAGGTAGCGACGCTGTAGCGAGTGAGAATACCACCCCATTCACCAACAAGATCGTGAGCGAATACCAGTTGAATTTCAATTTGGTCATTCATTTGGTGAGGTGCTACGGGAACGGAGAATACGTATTTACCGTCGACCACTTCACCCACGGGGATTTCGTAGGTTTTGCCGCCAATGGTCACAATGGCTTTCAGCAATTCTTTGCCCGCAAGTTTGTCGGCGTTGACCTTAAAGTTCACCAAGAGATTGTCTTGAAGAGTGATAGATGCACTATCCAGTCCGCTGGGAGTTACATCAATCTTGTCGGTTGCACCTACAGAAAGCATATAACTAAATGCGGTTGTGATGTAAGCTGAATTTTTGCTATTTTGATAGTTGGGATAAACTGTCGGATCATCGGTTTGACCAACCACAGCGGGTGCGCTGATAGAAGCAGTAGGAACACCCTTGCCGTAGGTGAGCATATACGCATAGAGTCTGTTATTGCTGATGCGTTCACCTTCTTTAGTCATAAGCACACCGCTACCACATACAAAACGATAACCGTTTTCATCATGCTCCTCGGGGAAATAATTGCTATGGATAGCACCTACTTCACCTTTGGTTTCCACAACCATACGAATGATGGCAGTATCGAAATTGGTTCCCAAATCTTGTTTGATGCCTTCAATGACTGCCGCACGATCTGCATCGGTATGGCTAGTGCCGAAGTATGCAAATACTACAGGAATGGTTATCCCCTCATTATTGACTAAGGGGAAGATAATGTAAGAACAGGATCTATATCCAATGGTTTTTGCAGAGATATGACCACCCTTGGAGAACATATCGGTTTTGAAGAACACACCAACCGGATCGCCTCTGTAACGCAAACCTAAATCGCCTTTAGAAAGATCGGTATTTTCGTTAAATTGACCATACCCCCAGAAAGTATATTCGGGAAGGTTGAAATTGTTGCTTGCTGTGCAGACATCAGCAGTCAGACCATTGATCATAAAGATATCGGGATCGGCTTCAAGAATGGCGGAGGTGGGATTTTTGCTTACGTATCTGAAGTTCCCCCCCAGTATCCATTGCATTACCTTATAGTCAGCAGCATTGGTTGCAGGTCTTTCGGTGTAAACAGAGGCAACGATTTGATCTGCATAAATGGCGTCGAGAGATGCAGGAGCCCATTTTTCAAAGATATAGTCGGCTGTACCGGCATAGTCAGGCATTGTGGGTACACTGCCTTCGTCGTATACTTCCACTTTCCAAACATCACCGTTGACGTCAAGATAGGTAACTTGCCATGTCTTGATATAATTTGCTTCTATTGTCAAATCAGAAGTAACTTGAGAAAAATCGCCAATCCAACCGTCAAAGCGATATCCCTCTACGGTAGGAGCATTGGGTGCTTTCAAGGTGTTGCCGTGGTCTACCGTTTGTTTTAACAGTTCAACGCCATCCAAACCTACAAAGCGAACCACCCAAGTTTTGATATATTGAGCGGTCACCACCAAGTCAGAGGTAACATTGTCAAAAGCAACGTCCCAACCGGTGAAGCGATAGCCATCTACCAAAGGTTTGGCAGGAGCGGTAGCAGCTGCACCTTGGTCTACCACTTGTGTGGATACCACACCGTTTTGCCCCACAAAGGTAACCGTCCAGGTTTTAACATATGTAGCAGTCACCACCAAGTCAGAAGTAACATTGTCAAAAGCAACGTCCCAACCGGTAAAGCGATAACCGTCTACGACAGGGGCTTCGGGCGCAGTGGCAGCAGAGCCCTCATCCAAAATTTCAGATTTCAGCTCTTCCCCATTCAAACCTACGAAGGTCACCGTCCATTGCTTGACATAGATTGCATTCACGGTCATATCTTCGGGTACGGAATCAAAGTCTGCATCCCAACCCACAAATCGATAGCCGTCTACTACGGGCGCTTCGGGAGCGGTAGCGGGAGCAAATTGATCCACTTCTTCGGTTTTCAGAATTTCACCGTTCATGCCCAAGAAGGTAACGGTAAATTTATCGGAAGACACCTGCACAATTTCAATGTTCACTTCTACTGCTTCTGCAGGCATTGCAAAGGTGTAGACACCTTCTGCATCGGGCAACAATTCAACGGTGTTTTCACCGCAGATCATATTTACGCCGTGAAGAATGTAGCCATCGTTTACGGGCACAGTAAAGGAGAACACTTCACCTTCCCCGTAGCCCTCGGGAAGACCAAGTCCTACGGGGAATACGGGCTTGGGAGCATTTGTCAAAGCATATGCGCCGCCGTTGGTATCGCTGACAGCAAAGGTAGCGTTATACGGAGTGGCATATTTGTTATACAGCACGGGATGCGCTTCGCCTTGGGCAAATGTCATGGTGTTGGGTGCATTGGCTGCCAAAACGTATTGGTTCAGCGCCAGCACGAGATTGGCGGTGTTGGCGTAGGCACTGTCTGC
>JAZOBX010000057.1:0-12390 GCA_045596205.1 Eubacteriales bacterium
ATGTTCCCGATTTCTCTTGCATTTCTTTTGCCTTTGTGCTATACTTTTCCTATATCTCTCTCATCGAAAAAGGTATTTCACCGTGTCAGTCAAAAATCCCTATCAAAAAACGAAATTTGCTTGCTATTATAATTACATTGCCTCAGCCGCGGCGTTTTCCATGCCGCCTGTGCTGTTTGTCACGTTTCGGGAAATGTACGGCATTTCCTACACTCTCCTTGGCACCCTGGTGCTGACGGGCTTTTGCGTGCAACTGGCTGTGGACTTGTTTTTCTCCTTTTTTGCAGGAAAGCTCCCCCTCAAAGCCATGGTGCGCCTGATGCCCTTGCTTACCACCGTAGGTCTTTTGGTCTATGCCCTTGTCCCCTACTTTTTCCCAAAGTATGCTTTTACAGGCCTTTTTGTGGGAACGGTGCTATTTTCTCTTTCCGCAGGGCTGGGTGAGGTACTCATCAGCCCCATGATTGCCGCCATGCCCTCCGACAATCCCGAGCGGGATATGAGCCGCCTCCATTCTGTTTACGGCTATGGCGTGGTGTTTGCCGTGGTGGTAGGAAGCCTACTGCTGTATTGGTGGGGCATGAAGTCCTGGATGTGGGTCATGGTGGCCTTTTCCGTCCTCCCCTTGTTTTGCAGCTTGCTGTTTTTCCTCTCTCCTATCCCCGATATGGGCGAAAAGAAACAAGCACAAGCAGAAAAATCCCCTTCCGGCCGCACCCTCGGTCTTTGGCTCTGCGTTCTTTGTATTTTCCTTGGCGGTGCGGCGGAGATCACCATCACCAACTGGATTTCCGTCTATATGGAAAACGCCCTCTCTATCCCCAAAACCTACTGTGACATTTTCGGCTTGGCGCTCTTTGCCACTTGCCTTGCCCTCACCCGCACAGCCTATTCCAAATGGGGAAAGAGCATTGAAAAAACCATGCTGGTCAGTATGACGGGCGCGGTGGTCTGCTATCTGGTAGCAGGGCTGGCATCTCATCCCCTTGTGGGGGCTGTTGCCGCCGTGGCGTGCGGTTTCTCCACCGCCATGCTCTGGCCGGGCACATTGATTTTAGCAGAAAAACATATTCCGGGTTTAGGCGTTGCCGCCTATGCGCTGATGGCGGCGGGCGGAGACCTTGGCGGCTCTGTGGGGCCCCAGGTGCTTGGCGCTGTGGTTGATACGGTGTCAGCGTCTGCCATGGCTGTGAAACTGGGAGACCTCCTTTCGCTCACCCCCGAGCAGGTAGGCATCAAAGCAGGTGTGCTTTTTGCCGCACTCTTTCCTATTTTGGGCGCAATTGTCCTGATTTTTCTTATACGTTACGTAAAAAACATGAAACGGGAGGCTTAATATGTATTCCTATTATCTGGATTTTCTTTCCCATTATTATCAGAAAACCGACGAGCGCTACCAAGCATTGGCAGAGGCTGGCAAGAAAATTTTAGTCGACCACCCCGGTGAACTGGAAGCCATCGTGGCAGAAATGCACCAAAACAATTGCAACATCAAAGCAACAGAAGAAAAACGCCGCGCTCTTGCCCAAAAAGCAGGGGTGGAGTTTTATACGCTCAACTATGTTTTCCTTGCCTGTGCCTCCCAAAAAACCTATATGGACTATCTCAAAAAAGGGTACACCGAAGACCTTTTTTACGATACCTTTGAGGATTTGTGCTATAAGTTAGAGGAATGCAAAGAAGTGAAAGGCGTTTGGGGGAACTTTGTGGAATTTTGGTATCCCATTTTCTACCGTATGGACTGCTTCAAGTTAGGACGGCTTGAATTTGAGGTGATAAAATACCCCAAAGACGAGCCCACTACCTTTGGTGGAATTACCGTCAAGAAGGGCGACCCCATTCTCAGCGTCCATATCCCCTCCGGCTCCCCCCTGACCAAGGAAAGCAGAATGGAAAGTTACCGCCTGGCATACTACTTTTTCCCCGGGTGCATCTACGAGGGCAAATTGGTGATGATCTGCGATTCTTGGTTGATGTTTTCCCAAAACAGAGACATTTTCCCACCCACCTCCAACACCCACCAATTTTTAGACGATTGGCATATCCTCCATTCCGAGGAAGACCCCACCTACCGTGACTGCTGGCGTCTGTTTGGATGTGACTATCAAGGCAACCCCGATGCCTTACCTCAAAATACCGGTGCCAGACGGGCAATGGCGGCTTGGCTTAAACAAGGAAAATACAGCGGCACAGGTTTAGGCTTGGCGCTGTTTGACGGCGAAAATCTTATTTGATCCGCTCACTATGTATAAAAAAAGAGCAAATATGCAAGTTGAAAACGGTTTGCATATTTGCTCGTTTTTTATGATGCTTTCCCCTTGGCAAAAAGGGGGAGAATAGAAATTACACCTCGTCGTCAGTGGAGTAATTTCCGTTAGGATCAAGCCAAATTGCGGGGCGAACTCCTTGACAGTCGGTGCAGTAGTTATCTTTAATAGATTCCAGTTGCCAGTCGTAAACAACGCAAGCCGCCTTGTCTTTGTCAGCCATAGAGGAGAGCCACCAGCCTCTGTCCCAACGCCAGCAAAATTTGATTTCCATTTGATGTTCTGCGCGGATTTTGGCATCTGCCAAAGGAGTAAGTTCGGCAGACTTATGATGCCCGCGGTGCTTTTCAATATATTGATTGGCTTCGCCATAGGACAAAAGGGAAACTCTGTCCTCTTGCTCATCCGAGCGTTTGTTGGGAGCGATCAGACGGCGTTCTTCAGGCAAAAAGGCGGCGCGCCAAAAATCGCCGTTGAGCCAAGCTCTCAGCACAGAGTCCGCCCAAGTGATTTTTTCATCAGATAAAAAAACATCCATAAAGTCGTGACTGTCAAATGGCATGGCGTCAAGACCGTACACGCTTAAAAGAAAGAATTTTCCGTCCTTTTTGTCAATGACCTCCCATTCAATAGGAAGGGGCTCGCCGTTTTCCTCTTTGGGATACGCGCCAAATGAAAGAATATCGCCCAACTGCATTTTTTCCAGGTCTTCGGGAGTGAGTTGTTTCACTATATATTCTGCCATTTTTTACCTCACATTTTTGTTCTGTTTATTTTTTAAAAATTGTCTCGGTAAATGTCAATTTGCTATTGTTTTACAAAAACCAAGGGGGGTTATTTACTAAAACCGCCATTTTTGGCGTATTCTGCCAGCAGGTCGCGGGCGTAGATACCGTCAAGGGAATAGTAGTCCACGATGGTCAGTCTGTTGGCGGTATAGTCGGAGTTGTAGGTGTCGGTTACCACATAGTATGTAGCATTCGGATCAATGTTTGTCATATTCTGCGTGCCGTAGGCGCTGTATGCAGTGTAGTAGCTGTCGTTATCTACGTACCGTCTTTGCAGGTCGCTGCCCTTAATCGAGCAAAGCACCAGATCGTTGTCAAAGGGGAACAGGGACAGCAGATCCGCATAGCAGACGTTTCCTGCTTCCAGGTCATAAGGGGAACGGGTGTTCAGATACCCACCGCCAAGGAAAACTTGATACTCGTCGCCCCATTTTTCCAGAGCCGCCTCCAGATACAGCTTTGCAACCAACTGTTTCAGAGCCGTGGAACTGCGGTAGTAGGCGTTATTTCCCAGCACCGCATAAGGGTCACCAATCTCGTCGGCGTATTTTTCATAGAGCGTCAATGTGTTTTCGTCAATCGGATAGTGATAGAGGTCTTCCGTCCACACCAGCTCGTTTTCGGTGATGCGATAAGAATCGGTATCCTTGTTGTAGGTCACCTCCACGTGGGCAAACGCCTCGTTTTCGCCGCCCGCCTGGAGATGATACACGCCGTATTTGTCGGTATACATATTTCTGGTGTGGGTATGTCCCTCAAATACCAAGTCCACGTAACCGTTGGAAAGGGAAGTGTCGTAATGCCCCAGCTTGCTGTCGCTGACAGGTACGCTGGTGTTGGTGGTGCGGGTGCTGTACCCGTCGTGAAGCACGTACACGATAAAATCCGCGCCTTCTGCGCGAAGCTTTTCAGATTCCGCTTTCACCAAAGCGGTCAGCTCGCTGCCTACCTTAAAATATACGTCTTTTACACGGCTGGCGGAAATGGAGCTGTACACGTCGCCTACCGCACCGATAATGCCGATCTTCACGCCTTCTTTTTCTACGGTCACAGAAGGCTGGCAATAGCTTGCGCGCTGACTTGTGGCTCGTTCATATACGTTAATGGCAAGAATGGGGAATTCCGCCAACTCCGCATTCGTCTTGATTTTCTCAGTGCCCCAGTCAAACTCGTGGTTGCCAAGTGTCATGGCAGTAAATCCAACCTGGTTCATCCAATCTGTGATCAATTTGCCTTTTGTGTTGTTGGATTCTACACCGCCTTGCCACATATCCCCTGCGGAGAGGAAAATGGCGTTTTCCTCTTCTGCCTTCTCACTGAAAAAGGAAGTGAGCTTGCCAATGCCGGTCTGATAGTCAGAGTCTTTGACGTTGCCGTGCATATCGTTGATAGAGTAAAAATCCAACTTCACAGTAGAAGAAGCGTTACCGCCGCCCGTAGTGCTTTGGGAAGGAGAAGCGGTGGGAGTGGCTACGGTGGTTTTGTTGTTGGAACCGCTACCGATCTGGCAAGAAACAAAACTAAACAGGGTTGCAAAACAAAGAAGTAAAGCGAGGAGAGGAAGGTGTGTTCTTTTGTTCATAAATGTACATCCGCCTTTTTGAAATATTGACAATAATTATTTACAAAATTTGAATAATCTCTCTAAACCCCTGCTTGATGCTTGGATTTTATGGGGAGCTGTGCCACAAGAATTGCGGTGAAAATCACAGCGCAACCAATATACTCAATCAAGCTGAACTTCTCACGCCCAAGGGCAACGGAAGCGAAAATGGCGAATACCGATTCCATAGACATCACAATGGAAGCAATAGTGGGGGGGATCTGCTTTTGGGCTACGATCTGTATGGTGTAGGCAATACCGCTGGACAACACACCGCAAAACAAAACGGGTATCCACGCAGACAGCATGGATTCTATTTTGGGAGATTCAAAGATAAACATAAAAGGCGCCTGCAGTAAAAATGCCACGAGGAATTGCCCGGCAGAAAGCAAAATCGGATGAACCCGATCCACAAATCGATCCACCGACAAAATCTGCAAAGCATACGCTACAGCGCATCCAAGTAAGAGCCAGGAACCGTGACTCCACGCAAATCCCTCGCCCGTTACGTTCACAAGCAACAGGCCAAGAACGGAAAGCCCGATGCCTAACCACACCAGCAAATTGGGTTTTCTTTTGGCAAACAGTCCGAATATCGGTACGAATACGATATAGAGTGCGGTGATAAAGCCTGATTTCCCTGCGCCTTCGTGGAGAATGCCGATTTGCTGAACGATCATTCCCATCGCCAGGAACACGCCGCAAGCCAAGCTGCCAAGTATCCAGTCTTTGGTCTTGTAGGAGGGTTGCTCTTCACTTTTTGCACTGTGTGTTTGCTTTCGCCTTATCATACTCCGGATGCCGTACAGCAAAAACAAAAACACGAACGCCACAAAACAGCGCTCCACATTAAAGGTGATGGGCTCCACGCATTCGTTTCCCATATCTTGAAAAACGAACGCCACGCCCCAAATCATCGTGCCAAAAAGCAATAATATTTCATAAAAAAACGTTTTGCGGTTCATGTAATATTTCCGTTTCTTTCATACTTTTCCAATGATACTATATCATATTCTGCCACTTTTGTAAATAGATTGTAAGAAAAAAGACGAAAGGAGTGCCAAAAAGGTGTCTTTGGCAAAACGCCCCCGTCCCGCCGAAAGCATCGCCCTCGTGCTTTGGTGTATCTCCACCCTTTGCTGTGAAGAACTTCCCGTTGCCCTGTCTCTTTTTTTAGCCATTCTGATTCACGAATGCGGTCACATTCTTGCCTACTGCCTTGTGGGGATGTCCTTGCCAACGCTTGGGGTCAGCGGCCTTGGCTTGCGTCTGTATCCCTCTCGCCCCATGTCCTTCGGTGAGCAACTGCTGGTGGCTCTGGCAGGTCCCCTTGCCAACCTTTTGTCTGCCTTTTTGCTTTACGTGTGCTTTGGCTTCGGACTTCCCGTGTGGCTGCATCTCCTCACCGCTATAGCCAACCTTCTGCCCGTGTCCACCCTTGACGGCGGCCATATTCTGGAATCACTTTTCGCCCTGTGTCTTCCGCCTCATCTGACCTATCTGCTAAGCCGCGGTCTCTCTTTTTTTGTGATTCTTTTGGGACTTTCCTTTGCCCTTGCCGCCCTTTGGGCAAGAGGGCAGGGCAGCTATCTCTTTTTTCTCTTCTTTTCTCTGTTTTTGCTCCACATTTTCGGTAGCCGACAGGCAGAAAAAGAACACACCGATCTTCTTTCTCTGCCTTACCGCTCCATTTAAGAGCATTTCATAGCATTTTAAAGGGATTGGAAGGATTTCGGCGAAAAATCGTATTTTTTTCGGAATTTTCACGGTTTTTTATGGATAATGAGGAAATATTCAATTATTTTGCAAAAAATATTGCAATTTGTTACAGTATTTGCTATAATGCTAATCATAATGATGTAAAGATAAAATGGGGGCGGTTTTCTAACCCATTTTAAAAAAAGAATACGCTTCAAAAGAAAGGAACGGTCAATGGGTAAAATCATCGAACTGAAAGGTGTCTCTAAATCATACGACGGTGAACAGGTGCTCCACAATATCGACCTGTACATCCGCGATAAAGAGTTTATCACCTTGCTTGGCCCTTCTGGGTGTGGGAAAACCACCACCCTTCGCCTCATCGGCGGCTTTGAAACTCCTGACGAAGGAGAAGTCTTTTTTGACGGTGTGTCTGTCACCAGTCTGCCCCCCCACAAACGTCCCGTGAACACGGTGTTCCAGAAATACGCCCTGTTCCCTCATCTCAACGTATACGATAACATTGCCTTCGGTCTGCGCCTGAAGAAAATGCCCCAGGACCAAATTGACGAAATGGTCCGCGATGCGCTTCAGCTGGTGTCTCTCCGCGGCTTTGGCTCTAAAAACGTCAATACACTATCCGGCGGTCAGCAACAGCGCGTAGCCATTGCCAGAGCCCTTGTGAACCGTCCCCGCGTGCTGCTGCTGGACGAGCCCCTCGGCGCCCTTGACCTGAAGCTGCGCAAGGATATGCAAAACGAACTGAAAAATATCCAGCGCCAAACGGGCATCACCTTCGTCTACGTTACCCACGACCAGGAAGAAGCCCTTTCCATGTCAGATACCATCGTGGTTATGGAAAACGGCAGAATTCAGCAAATCGGCACCCCCACCGATATTTACAACGAGCCTAAAAACGCCTTCGTTGCCGACTTTATCGGTGAGTCCAATATCATCGACGGCGTTATGCGCCGTGACTTTTGCGTATGCTTCGACGGTCACGATTTTGAGTGTCTCGATACGGGGTTTGGCAAAAATGAGCCCGTAGACGTGGTGATCCGCCCCGAAGACGTGGACGTAGTTGCCCCCGAAAAGGGTATGCTCCGCGGCGTGGCTACCTCTGTGACCTTCAAGGGTGTGCACTGGGAAATCATCGTGGATATCAACAATTTCAAATGGATGATCCAAACCACCGACTATGTAGCCCCCGGGGCTGAAATCGGACTCCACATTGAGCCCGACGCCATCCACATTATGAAAAAATCCGAATTTTCGGGTATGTACGGCGACTATTCTTCCTTTAGTGACGAGCTGGATGAGCTGTCCGACCCCGACGTCAATCAAGAGGAGGAGGATACGGATGAACAATCGTAAGCCAAGACTCGTGCGTAGCATTGCCGCCGCCCCTCATCTGCTGTGGTGCGTGCTGTTTATTCTTGCGCCCATGGCTTTCGTGGCGTATTACGCCTTCACCGATGCAGACGGCAACTTTACGCTCTATAACATCAACGAGGTCTTCTCCTCTGCCTACATGAAGATTCTGGAACGGTCGGTTCTGTTCGCTTTGGTGGCAACAGCCATTTGCCTGATCATTGCCTACCCTCTGGCATATGCCATCACCAAAGCAAAAACCAGAAACCAACCCACCATCATCATGCTCCTGATGCTCCCCATGTGGATCAATCTGCTGATCCGTACTTACAGTCTGAAAATCCTTTTGGAAACCAACGGGCTGATCAACCAGCTTCTCGGCCTTTTGAACATTCCCCCCGTGCAGTTTCTTCAAACGGACTTTGCCATTATTTTAGGCATGGTCTATAACTACCTGCCCTATATGGTGCTTCCCATTTATTCGGTGCTGGTAAAAATTGACAAACGTCTGGTAGAAGCCGCCCAAGACCTTGGGTGTAGCGGCTGGCAGGTCATGGGCAAGGTCATTATGCCTCTGTCCATCTCAGGCGTGATATCGGGCATTACCATGGTATTCGTGCCCTCTATCAGTACCTTCTTTATCTCTAAAAGTCTCAGCGACGGCAGAATCAAGCTCATCGGCGACGTCATTGAGTCCCAGATCTCCATGCACAACGTGGCGGCCTATAACATCGGCTCTGCGCTGTCCTTTGTGCTGATGATGATGATTTTGGTCAGTCTCTTTATTACCAACAAATTCGGTGACGAAGACGGAGGTGTGATGGTATGAAAAACTTACGCCGTGTCTACATTGCCCTTATCGTACTGTTTCTCTATGCGCCTATTCTCGTCATGATTCTCTTTTCCTTTAACGAATCCGCCTCCACCTCCACCCTCACGGGCTTTGGGCTGAAGTGGTATAAGGAGCTGTTTGCCAAAGACGAAGTGGCGGAAGCCCTGAAAAACACGCTGATTCTGGCTGTGCTTTCTTCCCTCATCGCAGGGGTGCTTGGCACCGCCGCCGCCGTAGGCATCAGCCGCATGAAAAAAATCTGGCGCACTCCCGTGCTGACCATCACCAACATTCCTATGATGAACCCCGATATCGTGACCGCCGTGTCACTGCTGATGCTGTTCGTGTTCGTTTCAAGTGTGATTGGTGTGTCCAGCCGTAGCTTTATGACGGTGCTGATTGCCCACATTACCTTCAATTTGCCCTATGTGGTGCTGTCTGTTATGCCCAAAATCCGCCAAATGGACAAAAACCTCCCCGAAGCAGCCCAGGATTTGGGATGTACTCCTCTCCAATCCTTCTTCCTCGTGGAGCTTCCTGCCATTCTCCCCGGCGTGCTTTCGGGTATGCTCATGGCGTTTACACTTTCTCTTGACGACTTCATTATCACCCAGTTCACCAAGGGCGAAGGCTTCTACACTCTGCCCACCTATATCTACTCCATGACCAAAAAGAAGGTCAAACCCGATATGTATGCGCTTTCCGCTCTCATCTTCGTGGTGATTTTGGTGCTGATGGTGGCGTCCAACATGATTCAAGCCAAAATGGAAGACAAACGCAATCCTTTAAAGGGCAAGAAATAAGGAGGGCGAAACATGAAAAATACCAAACGTATCCTGTTTTTTATGCTCCTGTCTCTGCTTTTGCTTTGCCTTGCGTCCTGCGGCGGAGGAGAAGAGGAGGAGCAAATTGAATTCATCGAAACCCCCTACAAAGGCTCCACCCTCTACATTTACAACTGGGGCGAATACATTTCCGACGGTAGCGAAGGCTCTCTTGACGTGGTAGACCTGTTTGAAAAAACCTACGGCATCACCGTCAAATACGATTACTTCTCCACCAACGAAGAGCTCTACGGC
Organism: Eubacteriales bacterium; assembly: GCA_045596205.1. Classification (GTDB taxonomy): domain Bacteria; phylum Bacillota; class Clostridia; order Oscillospirales; family CAG-272; genus UBA1740. The sequence goes on from JAZOBX010000057.1 coordinate 9,639, forward strand.
CAGCTTTCCAAAGGCGCCGCCTACGACGTGATCTTCCCCTCGGATTATATGATTGAAAGAATGATTGGGGAAGACCTTCTCCAGCCTCTGGATTTTGATCTGCTCCAAAACGAGGGCAACATCATGGAGCAGTATCTCAACCGCTTCTACGATCCCGAAAATCTCTACACCGTGCCCTATAGCGTGGGTATGATCGGTATTGTCTATAATACCAAGCTGGTAGACCCCGAAGACGTAGCGGACAAGTCCTGGGATCTGCTCTGGAATCCCAAATACGCAGGCGGCCAGCTCATCAACTTTAACAACCCCCGCGATGGCTTTGGCGTGTCCATGTTGCATCTGGGCATGAGCCTCAATACCACCGACACCGCGGATTGGGACAAAGCCTACCGTCATCTCCGTGACCAGGATTGCATTTACCTCATGGACGAAGTGTTCAATAAGATGGAAAACGGCTCTGCCGCCGCCGCCGCATACTATGCAGGCGACTGCATTACCATGATGGACGTCAACCCCGACCTGGCTTTCTATTATCCCAGAGAAGGCACCAACGTCTTTATTGACGCCATGTGCATTCCCAAAAGCGCAGAAAACGTAGGCGCCGCTCACCTCTTTATTGACTTTATGCTGTCTGCTGACGTGGCAACCCAAAACGCCAACTACATTTCCTACGCCTCTCCCAACCGCGAAGTGGTTGCTCATCCCGACTACGATCATGTGGAAGGCACCGCAGGCTACGAGATTCTCTACGAGATTCCCGAAGGCTATCTGACCGACCCTATGAAAATGCAGTATTACCATAATCTGGACGACGAAACCCTCAAATACATGACCGACCTTTGGACCCGTCTTGGCATTGAAGAGGACGAAGGCGGCCTGGAATACGGCACCATCGTGTTTCTGGGGCTGATTGGCGTTGGTCTTGTTTATGTCCTTGTCCACTACGGCAAAAAGGCATACGTCTACATGAAAACACAAAAACAGAAAAAACTCAGTTAAGTCAAGGTGCCGCATTTTGCGGCACCGATTTATTTGCTTTTCCCTTGACGAACGATCCAAAAAATAGTACAATATACGTACGTAAAATAAGGAGGACATTCCTATGCAATATATCCAAGAACAGCTTTCCACCCCCGTAGTCGGGGAATATGACGTCATTGTATGCGGTGGCGGCCCTGCCGGGGCATACGCCGCCATTTCCGCCGCCAGAGCAGGGGCAAAAACCCTTCTGGTAGAGCGCATGAACTGCCTTGGGGGCACAGGCACCAGCGGTCTGGTCAATCCCCTCTTCGACCAGGAAGGGAAGGGCGGCCTTACCCGTGAGGTGGTAAACACTCTGGCAGAGCAACAAGCCTGGGGCGGCTTCCGCCACATCAGCTTCCACTATGAAAACATGAAAACCATTCTGGAAAGCAAATGTATTGAAGCAGGTGTCACCTTGCTCTATAATACCACCTTCGCCCGTACTCTCACCGAGGGCAAAAGGGTGGTGGGCATCGTCACCGAAAGCGTAGACGGCCGCATGGCGCACATGGGCAAGGTCATCATTGACTGTACAGGCGACGCCATGGTCGCCGCTTCCGCAGGCGCCACCTGGCATATGGGCGACGAGCAAGGCAAATGCCAAGCCATGACCCTGATGTTCCTTTTGGCAAACATTCCCGAAAAATACAATATCACCGAAGGCCTGATGATGAAAGAGGTCCTGGCAGAAGCCTACGCCAAAGAAGGCAAGGGCAGAAAAGCCCCCTTTGCCTACCCCTACATTATTCCCATCCCGGGCACACGCTTTGGCACCGTCCAGCTGACCCATATGTACGATAACTCTCCTCTTAAAGCCGAGGAAGTCAGCCGCGCCATTATGGAAGGCAGACGCCAGATGCTGGAGATTTTCTATCTGCTCAAAACCTACGATCCCGATTTTAAAGACACCGACCTGATCATTTCCGCCCCCATGCTGGGCATCCGTGAATCCCGCCGCATTGAAGGGGAATACACCCTCACCGTAGAAGATTTGATGGCAGGCAGACAGTTTGAAGACGTGGTTGCCACCTCCGCCTTTAACATCGACATTCACCACGTGGATTCCACCGACCAACACACCGTCAAGGTCCCCTGCTACCATATCCCCTACCGCTCCCTCATTCCCAAAGGCATGGAAGGCCTTTTGGTGGCGGGCAGATGCATTTCGGGTACCCACGAAGCCATGGCGTCCTACCGTGTGCAGGGTGACTGCTCCGAGATGGGTGAAGCCGCAGGCCTCGCCGCCGCTGAAGCCGCTCTTGAAAACAAGAGTGTCCGCGACGTAGACGTAAAACGCATCCGCGCCATCGTCTCCAAAGGCGGCCTCTATTGATTGGCAAATCGTCCATCTTTTCCTATCCGCTTTTTCCCAATTTTCAAAAATTCAAGCAAAACCCCCACTGGCGCACCTGCTTTATGGCAGGTGCGCCAACTCTATTCGCCGGCGGCGAGTGATATGCACTTTGCGCGTGATATTGCCTTTGGCAGTGATATGCGCTTCGCACGTTGGAAGTTAGCAGGCGAATAGAATACCACTGCGACCAACGGGAGCAATATCACTTTTGCAAAGCAAAAATATCACGCCGAGCCCTGCGAGGTATATCACTAAAAGCTTTACCGTCTACAGTACACCTATAAGGTGTAACACACTATACCTTGCAGAGCAAGACGTGTAAAAAGGAGTACGAACAAAAAGCGTGATGTCCTTATCGGAGAAATCACGAAACAT